>CAYONK010000153.1:0-8811 GCA_964405285.1 uncultured Ardenticatenaceae bacterium | reverse complement strand
GTTCATCCTGAGCCAGGATCAAACTCTCCATAAAGAAAAGTTTAAATCCGTCTTAAACGGACTACTGTTTAAGAATTAACTCGAACTTGAACGTTGCATTGTTTCTGTCACTTTTCAGTTGTCAAAGTTCACACAAGGCCATTCATTCTAGCACCATCAAGAAGATTGTCAAGAGCAATTTAGAGACGAAAAAACGGCTCAGGAGCCGCTCTTAGCTTTCTTCATGTCGGGTCTTTACTTCGAGACCTTGTTTTGTTGTCTTGATGTTCCGCAATTTTGCGGCGACATCTGTTTGCTATCAACAGTCAGGGATTATAGCGGGGTTCAAAGGGCGTGTCAAGGGGTTTTTCAACGAATTTCCAAAATTGGTTAAACCAAAAGCCTTTCTCTCCTGTAATATAACTGATAGTAGCTATAAAATCAGGTTCTATACCCTATAAACCTGCCGGTAAATACCCAACAGCACCCCTTGCCTTGCGCCAACTACGCAGCAAGGCTGCAGATTAGAGGTGGGCTATCTAGAATGTTAAGAAACATTACTACACGCAAGACGATGAGTGGTGCGCATTATTTAATTATGAGCTACTCACAAGTATTTCGCAAGTATCGCTTTTCTCATCTCGCCCAAAGATTGTACATCGGGCAATTGTTGTGTGTCAAAAAACTGGGAGAGCAAGATCAGAGCGAGACTGAACGTCTCGCTACGATTGGCGCCAAAGGCGGCATTCAGTGTGCCATGGGCGCGGCCTAACTCTATTACTTCCTGAGGTGATACACGGATAGAAGTCCATTTGCGTTCGGCCGTTCTATTAGGTATCTCCAGATCCCATAATAGATAGAGCGATTCGAGATCGGTGATACCTTCGGGGATTTCTCGGTTTCTGTCGGCAACTGCGCGGTGGATAGAGTCGAGGCGGGCGGTCAGGGTGGCTATAGCCAGATCAGGTAAATCGGGGCGAGCCAGACCTTGCGGCAACGAACGTGCCAACTCTTCCAGCATTTGCTTTTCAGCGTCGGTAAGAGCGACGTAGACATTTTGCCGACTGACTTTACGGGGCGGACGACCGCGTTTGGGGCGATCCTTCAGAAGCTCAGCAAGAGTACTGGCGCGTTCTTTGTTTGATTGATTACTCATGGGTGACTGCCGTTAATTGGCTCTTTGAGGTCCGACTACCCTGCGGCCTGACGGTAGTTGTGGTGTTTTTGGAGGAAGCGGGTGACGAATTCCTCATCAATGTGCGTGCCATCGTTGATCAACAACTCCAGGCAGAGGTGCAGACAGAGCAGGCAAATGCTGCGAGGATAGCCACGAGTCTCGCGCCATATAGGCATGATAGCATCTTCAGTAAATAGTGGCGGCTGCTTGCTGTCGCGGCCGGCCGCAAGCAACCGGTATTCTATGAGCGAGCGGGTGTCGTCTGGCGTCAGGGGGTCCAATGAAGAGCGCGTCGCCACACGGTCGTTGAAGTCAGGCGCGTCACGCAAGTTGATGTCCAGCTCCGGCCGGCCGAGCAGCACAAGCTGATAGGCCTTGCCACCGCGCGGGTCACGGAAGTTGAGCAGTCGGCGCAGTTCGACAAAGTGCTCTGGCCCAAGTTCGCGGGCCTCATCAATGATAATAAGCGGCAAAATTCCTTCAGACGTACGGTCTATAAGAAAGGCGCGGAATTCGTTTAGCTGGTCTTCTGTGGCGCGGCGTGTGCGTAGGCCAAATTCGGCGGCGATGCGCCGCAACAAAAGCAGGCCGCTTTTCTTCGGCGTTTCATCAATTTTGGCCGCGACGAAATCTGGCCTACGATGATACCGGCTGTGAAACCAGGAAGCGAGCGTGGTTTTGCCCGTGCCTATCTCGCCGACGATGACGGAGGCCCCTTGCCCTGCTTCGACCATGTAGCTGACCTTAGAAAGGGCGCGCCTGGTTTCGGTGGAAAGGTACATGAAACGAGGATCAGCTTCTATATTGAAGGGCGGAACAACCACGCCTAACCGATCCCATTCCGGCTTATAGTGTTCGATTTCGAATTCAACCTGGAGATTTGCGCTCATTGCAATATCGTATATAAGTCTAATTTGCTTGTCAAGTAGATAATGAAGGCCAGATAACGACTATCTGGATGTATAGAATGTCAATTTCGGCAATCTATATGCTATAGATTGATTGACATGGCATATTATTTTTGTTAGACTGTCGAATAGTTGTGTGTATACAGGTCATTTTGGCCTATGACTTAAGTTTGGAAAATGAGCGATATGGTCTCCGACACGCAGCTAAATTAACATAACAAAAGATTGTCTTTTGTTATAAAAAAAGGCCAAGCGACGAAACGCCTGGCCTCAAGTGGTTTGAGCAAGCTACCTGATCACGCTGCTGAGTGCCGCCAACACCTTCAGCTTGAGTTCTCCTTTGCGAGGAGATTCGCCCCTTTGTTGGGGAGGGGGTTTTTGTGCCCCTGGGTAGCTCGTTAGCTCAGGTAAGAGAATAGCATAGGCGAGCATAGCTGTCAATGGCGCGGGAAGGCCCCTTGATAGTTTATGTTTAGTTTGTGTTGTCTTTTTCTTGCCTGGGACAGGATGAGACGTGTCCGGGCAACCAGAAGGTATTGCCGCCGAGCTATGGGCAGCGCAAGAGCGGCTAATCCAGATCAGACTGAAACGGGGGATTGAGCAGCGCGGATCGGGCGAATTATCTCACGGCCGTTTTCCGCCCCCCCACACCCCATCATCTACCATCTGGCCGGGGCTGGCCGATTTGCCAGAACACCTGGGATGGGAGAGCGCATCCCTCACGGCCGTTTTGCGCTCCCGCCAGACCCCTTCCCCGCCAAACCCAATCAACCCTGCCCAACCACCTCTGATAACGGAACCAGCGAAAGAGACAACGGCCGTTGTCAAACTCTATCCCGACCTGGCTCTGGCGATGCTGCGGCAAAATCTGGTGGCCCCCGGCCGCGTCTGGCTTTTGCTGCGGCAGATGGATGCGGCCGGCCGGGGCTGGATCGAAACGGAGGAAGCCCGGAAGGCGCTGACCTGTTCGCAGTCTGAATGGCGTATTTGCGGCTGGCGGCAGTTACGCAATTTGCTGCGTCAGGGAGAAGGGCTGTTTTGGCGGCGCGAGAACGGCCGTCTCTGGCTCGCTTCTACCATGAAAACGGCCGTTGCCCTGAGCGTGGCCCGGTTAAGCCAACGACCGGTTTATGTGCCGGTGAGGCGGCTTACCGGACCGATCAGCGCCGCGCGCGCCCATTTATACGCCAGCTTCCACAGCAGCCGACAAACACAAGATGATACCCAGAGCGCACCAATCGCCAGGGAGACTCTGACGCGGTTGGCTAATATCACGGCCCACACGCAACGCGCATATGAACGCAAAGCTGGCGTCCGGACGCAGGCGCAATTTGCCGTTGGCGCAACGTGTACCCCGGAGGGGTTGGAGGAGGCTGGCTGGCGGCGGGGGAGGGCGTTGTTTCAATTAAAGGATCATCAAGGCGTACACGGTCGGCCGGGACGAACGTACCTGGCCTGGCAGTTGCCCAATCGTTACCGAGGCCCCCATCGTCTGGCGGGGCGCGGCCGGCAAAAGCGAATCAATCGAGAGTTGACAGACCTGTTGCATAAAGGGATGACGGGGAACGGTCAGCCGGAGATTGGCGCGCAGCGCCGGTTGAGCAAGCGGTATGTGGGGAACGGCCGTTCGGCCGCCGACGCTCTGGCGCGATCTGAAGAGGCATACTGGCCCGATCTGACCGTTGGGCGGTGTAACGTTCAGGTCTGGCGCACCCTGGATCGGGCATCAGGCAGCTCTGTCCATGAGACGGCCCGGAAATGATTTTCCCCCATTACAGGGATTATGATACTATTGTTAGCCTATGGACTTGCATATACTTGACCTCAACTTCCAAAACGTCCCGGAAACGATCGCCGCTTATCTGCTGATCGCTCCTAATGGGCCGGTGTTGGTGGAGACTGGCCCAGGTTCCACCTTGGGCGCGTTGCAAGCGGGGCTGGCGCAACATGGATTTGCGCCGACCGACGTGCGCCACGTTTTTGTCACCCATATCCACCTGGACCATGCTGGGGCGGCCGGTTGGTGGGCGCAGCATGGGGCGCAAATTTACGTTCATCCTTTTGGCGCGCCCCATCTGATTGACCCAACGCGCTTGCTGAAAAGCGCCTCGCGGATTTATGGGGATAAGATGGATAGTCTGTGGGGTGATTTTTTGCCAGCCCCGGCCGAACGGGTAACGGCCGTTCACCATGGTGATACGATTGAAGCAGCCGGCCTTACCTTTCAAGTGATCGAGACACCGGGCCACGCGCGCCATCATCACGTCTACCGCGTGGGCGATGTGGCCTTTACCGGTGACGTCGCCGGTATTCGCCTGCCCTCCATTCCCTTTATGGATGTGCCTGCGCCACCGCCGGAGTTTGAGCTTGAAGTCTGGCAAGAAAGCATTGACCGGTTGTTGGCCGAGCCATTGCGCACCATCTACCCGACCCATTTTGGCCCGATAACGGCCGTTGCCGACCATCTGACTGCCCTACGCGACTTGTTGCCGGAAACGGCCGTTGTCGTCAAACAGATGTTAGAGGCTGGCCTGGAGCGGGAGGAAATGGTCAGGCGATATCACGATTGGAACCGCAATCGCGCCCGGCAATTGGGCATTTCCGACGCGGCTATCCATCAATATGAGACCGCCAATCCCTGGTATATGTCGGTAGATGGCATCGTCCGTTATTGGCAAAAACAAGGGGTCTAACCAGAGGTCGTACCTCCTGGTAGCGCGCAGAATTTATTATGAGTAGGTCATAAAATAGTCTGCCGTTGTTATGTGACTTTTGTCCGATGCAAAGGTGTCTATTGTCACTCTAAACTAGCCCTTTAAGCCCGTAAAATAGCGGGCGACTTGCCCACTGAAGGCGTGGGGCATTTTTGCCCTAAAGGTCGGCCGGGCAAACGGCCGTTGCTGAACAAAACACCAACTGTGTCAGGCAATTAAAAACAAGCATTACAAAAAGTCGGCGACCGCCAGCAACGGGCGCTGACGTCAATACCTGTTTAGGAGAAAGCGTTCATTATGAAATATGTCTACCTGTTTAACGAATTAGAAGAAGCTACCAACCACGTCGGTGGTGAATGGGATGGCGTCCGCTCCCTCTTGGGCGGCAAAGGAGCCAACCTGGCCGAAATGACTCGCATTGGCCTGCCCGTCCCCCCCGGCTTTACCGTCACCACCGAAGCCTGCATCACCTACCTGGCTGAAGGCAATCAATTCCCCGATGGCATGTGGGACCAGGAATTGGCCGCCATGCGCGCCGTCGAAGAACTCACCGGCAAAAAATTTGGCGACCCCACCAATCCCCTGCTGGTCTCCTGCCGCTCCGGTTCCCGCTACTCCATGCCCGGCATGATGGACACCGTCCTCAATATCGGCCTCAGTGACGAGACGGCCGAATCGCTGGCCGAAATGACCGGCGATGCTCGCTTTGTCTACGACGCCTACCGCCGTCTGGTGCAGATGTTTGGCTCTGTCGTTCTCGGTATTGACGACGACGCTTTCGAGCATCCTCTGGAAGCCTATAAAGCGAGCAAAGGCTACAGCAGCGACACCGAAATGAACGCCGAAGATTGGCGCGAAATGACCCGCGCCTTCAAAGCGACCCTCAAAGAACACATCGGCTTCGACTTCCCCGAAGACCCCTACGAACAGTTGAAACTGGCGACTGAAGCGGTCTTTAAGTCCTGGAATGGCAAGCGGGCGGTGGATTACCGCAACGCGGCCGGGATTCGTCATGATTTGGGAACGGCCGTTAACATCCAAACCATGGTCTTCGGCAACATGGGCGACACCTCCGGCACCGGCGTCGCCTTCACCCGCGACCCCGCCACCGGCGAAAACATCCTCTACGGCGACTACCTGATCAACGCCCAGGGCGAAGACGTCGTAGCCGGCATCCGCAACACCTCCAAAATCCAATTCATGGGCAACGAACTGCCGGAAGCCTACGCCGAATTCCTCGAAGTCCAGGAAAAACTGGAGCAGCATTACCGCGAAATGCAGGACGTGGAATTCACCGTCGAGCGCGGCAAACTCTGGATGCTGCAAACCCGCGATGGCAAGCGTACCGCCAAAGCGGCCGTCCGCATCGCCGTCGAAATGGCCGAAGAAGGGCTGATCAGCAAAGAAGAGGCCGTCAAGCGCGTCAAACCAGAGCAGGTAGACACCCTACTCCACCCCCAATTTGACCTGGAAGCCAAAGCCAAAGCCATCGCCGAAGGCAACCGCTTCGCCACCGGCGTCAACGCCTCCCCCGGTGCGGCTGTTGGGCGCATCTACCTCGACGCCGACAAAACCGAAGAGATGGCCAAAGAGCATGGCCAGGCCACGATCATGGTCCGTCCCTTCACCAAGCCCGATGACGTACATGGCATGTTGGCCGCCAAAGGTATCCTCACCAGTGAAGGTGGAGCCACCTCCCACGCTGCCGTCGTCGCCCGCCAATTCGGCATCCCCTGCGTCGTCGGCGCGTCCGAAGTGCGCATTGACATGGGAAAACGACAAGTAACCGCCAACGGCATCGTCATCAAAGAAGGAGACTACATCTCCGTAGATGGTTCTACCGGTGAAGCCTTCCTCGGTCAGATTCCGTCCGTCGCCCCTTCGCTGGAAGAACAACACGAACTGCTCACCCTGCTCTCCTGGGCTGATGAGATCAGCGCCCGCGAAGGCGCCCGCGACGTCCCGGCCGGCTGGCCGACGCGCGGTCTGCAAGTGTGGGCCAACGCCGACTACCCGGAAGACGCCCGCCGCGCCCGCACCTACGGCGCGCAAGGCATCGGCCTCTGCCGCACTGAGCATATGTTCTTCGAGGCGGAACGCCTGCCCATCGTCCAGCGCATGATCCTGGCCGATAGCGCCGGAGAGCGGCAAGCCGCCCTGGACGAATTGCTCCCCTTCCAGCGCAGCGACTTCGATGGTTTGTTCGAGGCGATGACCGGCCTGCCCGTCATCATCCGCCTGATTGACCCGCCGCTGCACGAGTTCATGCCCGACGAACACAAGCTGTTGGAAGAAGTGATCGCCAATCGTATCAAAGGTGCGAACGACGAAGCGAAAGAGAACCTGCTGCACAGCATCCAAAACATGCACGAAAGCAACCCCATGATGGGTCTGCGCGGCGTCCGCCTGAGCGTGATGATGCCGGAGATCGTCGGGATGCAGGTACGGGCCATCTTCGAGGCGGCCGCCGACGTGAAACTGCGCGGCTTCGAGCCAAAACCAGAGGTGATGATTCCCCTGACCGGCCATGTGAACGAACTCCACTTCATCCAGCCCAAACTGGAAGAGATCGCCAAAGCGGTGATGGAAGAGAAGGGCGTCGAGTTTGAGTACAAATTCGGCACGATGATGGAAATTCCGCGGGCCTGCCTGACGGCCGATGAAATCGCCGGTGTGACCGAGTTCTTCTCCTTCGGCACCAACGACCTGACCCAGTTCGTCTTCGGCTACAGCCGCGACGACGCCGAGCGCAACTTCCTGGTGAAGTACGTCGAGGATGGTATTCTGCCCAAGAACCCATTCCAGACGATTGACGCCGACGGTGTGGGGCAGTTGATGGGGATTGGCGTGCAGAAAGGGCGCGGCGCCCGCATTGACCTGGAAGTGGGTATCTGCGGCGAGCATGGCGGCGACCCGGAAAGCATTGCGCTGTGCCATAAGCTGGGGCTGAACTACGTCTCTTGCTCCCCCTTCCGCGTTCCGATTGCCCGCCTGGCGGCGGCGCACGCGGCGTTGAATAGCAAGTAACAATCAACGGTTAACAGTTACTGTTAACATAAGCGGTAGATATTAAAGCGACACTGAAAACAGCCCTGGCTTCTGCCGGGGCTGTTTGGTTTAGACCTGTGGAGGGATTTGAAGGATGGAACAGAATATCTCGATGGATGCGCTGCTGCCGGCCGATATGGCCCGCAAGGCGGAAAATGTGGGGGTGGCGAAGGCGAAGCTGGGCTTCTTCCGCATGATGGCCCTTTCGATTTTGGCGGGGGCGTTTATTGCTTTGGGGGCGATGCTGGCGACGATGGCGACGACGGGCGCGGCCGGGGTGCTGACCTATGGGCAGACGCGGCTGCTGGCCGGGTTTGTCTTCTGCCTGGGGCTGATCCTGGTGGTGGGGGCCGGGGCGGAACTGTTTACTGGTAACAACCTGATTGTGATGGCCTGGGCGGGCGGCAAGGTGACGACGGGCAGCGTGTTACGCAATTGGGTGGTGGTGTACGTGGGGAATTTTGTGGGGGCAGTGGCAACGGCCGTTGGTGTCTTCCTCACCGCCCAATATGCCTTTAACAATGGGGCTGTCGGCCTGAATGCGCTGAACACGGCCAACGCCAAGCTGCAATTTGGCTTCGTCCAGGCGGTGATGCTGGGCATCTTCTGTAACGCCCTGGTTTGTCTGGCCGTCTGGCTCTGCCTGGGGGCGCGCACGGCGACAGACAAAATCCTGGCGATCCTTTTCCCGATCACCGCCTTTGTGGCGGCCGGATTTGAACACAGCGTGGCAAATATGTACTTCATCCCCATCGCCCTGTTTATCAAAGCGGGGGGCGGGGCGGAATTTTGGGCGAGTGTGGGGAAAACGGCCGTTGACTACCCCGACCTCACCTGGGGCAACTTCCTCATCGCCAATCTGCTGCCCGTCACCATTGGCAACATCATCGGCGGCGCGCTGATGGTGGGGCTGGTCTACTGGTTTATCTACCTGCGGCCGAGTTGGACAGGGCGGTAGCTGGTTGCTGGTTACTGGTAGCTGGTC
>CAYONK010000152.1:0-8857 GCA_964405285.1 uncultured Ardenticatenaceae bacterium | reverse complement strand
ATTCGCCGGGTCAAAGACACGGAAGCGAACAAATAAGACCTGGCCGGTAGTATAGCTGGCCGGGATGATCACCGGCACACTGTGCATGCCGCTCCCAAGTTCGCCAAAGTTGACAAACTCATCGGGACCAAACGCGCCATCGTTATCCCAATCAAACCAGCCACCTACCACGCCGAGACCGCCACTGACAGCAATGTTCAGATAGACCGTTGCATTCGGTTCCCACCTGAAAGCTGAGTCGCGAACCACACCATCGTCCGACGGGCCATCGGCATCAGCGTCTGCGCTGGCCAGACCGTTCGGCTCCAGGTCAATGGTTGCGCCGAGGCGCAGATCACTGTTGACAATATGATATGGCCCGGCCGATAGTTTGGTGGTGTAGCTTTCCGGCAGGTCGTCGAAGTCGGTGGGGATGAAGAAGCCGAGATCTACGTTAGTTATATTGGTAGCTAGGATGGTAACGCTTTCGTACGCTGTCCCGGTATTGTTGTTCGGGTTGGTCGTGTGGGCCGCGTTGTTCAGAATAGGCGTTGTTGCTTCGGTGGAAACCACATACTGCGTGCCGCCGGGCAAGTTGGTGAAGCTGTACTCACCATTGGCGTTGGTCACGGTGCTGCCCACCAGCACATAGCTGCTACCCACAAGCTGCCACAGGTAAACGGTTTGTCCTTCGTAACCGGGTTCGCCCGCTTCGCGGTCGCCGCCGTTCTGATTCAGATCGTAGAACACGTTGCCGCTAATGCTGTAGTTCCCATCGTAGCGGTAGCCAAAGTCGGCGTTAAAGTTGCTGCCGCCAGCGCTCAACATTACTGCTGTTACTCCGTCTGGGTTCGTCGTGCCATTGTCCAGATCATAGGTAGCGATGATACCGGTAGGCAAGGTGGATTCATCCACCGCCACGTACCACGTCCCCGCGCCAACATTGACAAAGCTGTAATAGCCGCTGAAGTCAGTGGTGGTGGTTTCTACAATGTTACCGGGATTCGCGCTATTGCATGGCTGTGTATTGCAGAGGTAAACTGTCACGTCTACCAGACCCGGCTCACCGGGGTCTTGCACACCAAAGTTGCTACTATCCAGCCAGATAAAGTCGCCGATGACACCGGTGGGTTGGTAGCCGAAGTCCGCGCCTAAGTAGGTTTGACCAAGTCTCATATTCACAATATGAGCGCTATCGCAGAAAGGAACCCAGAACGCATCCGGTGTTGGGTAGCAAGGGATACCATTCGTATCGGGGTCACCTGTCAACTCACGACCAACAATTGGGGCACTACTCGTATCCACCACCACACGGTATTCACCCGCAGGCAAGCCCGTAAACAAATAGTTGCCGTTTGCATCCGTAACTTGAGGATCACCATACGGTTCCCAACTATTGGTCACGGTATTGGAAATTTGCAGGCTAACCGTCACTCCCGGAATCCCTGGTTCATTCCAGTCCTGGTCGGCATTGCTGTTGGCGTCCCAGTAGATGGTGTCGCCGATAATCCCGCCGTTCGCCAGACCAAAGTCCGCATCCAGATAAGTTTGCCCAGCCGCGAGGGCGACATTGAAAGAGGAAGCAGTGGTGTACTGCAAGTCGCCTATCGTGTTGGGGTCCAGCTGTACGCGATAGTTGCCGGGGGGCAAGTTGCTAAAGCTGTATGCGCCATTAACGGTTGTCGTGGTCGCTACCAGCACATAGTCGTTGCCATCGCCATAATCCACATGGAGTTCAACGGTAATGCCATCAAGCCCCGGTTCGCTGGAGTTGGGGATGCTGTTGCCGTTGTTGTCATACCAGACAAAGTCGCCAATGATGCCGGTGCCGGCCGGTTCATAGCCAAAGTTCACGTCACTGACTGACCCAGAGGTGATGGTGACGCTCGCTTCGCTGGCACAGGTTGTACAGAAACCATTGCCATCATCTTCGCCATCATTTTCCGTCTGGCTATAGCCAGATGGCAGCGCCGTTTGGTCAACTTTTACAACATAATCGCCGGGCGGAAGGTGTTCAAATGTGTACTTACCATCGGAATCCGTTGTGGTCGTGGCGATAATTTCCCCATTTTCGTCATAGAGAATGACAGGGATTCCTTCCCAGCCAACATCGGTGTTGTTGAAGCTGGCATCAGAGTTCCAATCGGCGTAAACAAAGCCTTCGATGGCATATTCGCCGCGATAGCCAAAGTCGTAACCAGCATACACATTGCCACCAGCAACCGAGATGGAGGTTACTTGATTGTCACAACCGCCAAGCGCAGCGCAGGTCTGGACATTTGAGGGAGTGGTGTTGGCAGATTCGGCTGTTTGCGTATACCCGGCTGGCGGTATGACTGTCACTGTGTAATTGCCATCCGTTGCAACATAGAACACATAGAGACCATCAGCATTGGTGGTGGTGACGCAGTAACCACCGGGCTGAGCGTTACAACTTGGGCCAGTTAAGCGCACTTCCCAACCAGCTAAAGGTGATTCGCCATCTATCTGCGCGTTAGCATTGGCATCGAACCAAACCGTACCGGCGATGACATTGGGGGCGATGTAGCCGAAATCGGCATTCAAGAAGTCAGCCTGCAAATTTATAACGGTGTAGCTGTTATTGCAGACATTGGGGTCAACGCGACAATCAGCATTGGGACGATCGGGGTCGCCAGTCTGTATGAAGCCAGGGGCTGGTGAGATAACATTAACCGTGTAATTTACGCCATGCGGCAAACCAATGAACAGGTATTCTCCTTGGCTATTGGTGACAGTTGTCAGATAGGGGAAGTTAGCGCCTGCGTTCGGCCCATAAACTACACCATCAATCGTCACATTGGTAGATGGCGTAAGTCTGACAGTGACACCCGGAATTCCCACTTCACCCGGGTCTTGGGTTCCATCTTCATCTATATCTGCCCAGATACGGTCGCCAATGCGCGAAGTTTGAATGACTGTTGTTATAGCGTCATCGGTTGCCTCGCTGGCCGGCAAGCCGTTAACAAAGAAGGCGTTGGTCACAGAAGCCGTATTGGTGATCGTCTGTCCAAAGGTGACGTCCTTCACGCGGAAAGTGACCACGACTGTTTCCGTTCCTCCTGGATAAAGCGTGCCAAGGTTGCCCCAAAAGAGTGCGCCAGTATTGGCATAAGGATCGCTCTCGTTCACACTAAAGCTGGTTGGGGCAGGAACCGCAGAAACAAATTCTAGCTTATCCGCGTCGAAAGTGTCTGTGAGTGGCAATGGATTGATCGCGCCAACTGTGCCACCGCATGTTTGCTCATAGCTAAGCCGCCAACCAACTGCATTTAAATACATAGCAGCTACTGGATTGCCGCCTGTACGATATACGACTACCCGGATGGTGTAATTGGCTAATTGCGCTGGCGTAAGATTGAGTGAATTGAGATTCACATAAAAGAATTGTTCATTGTTGATCGCATTCGCAAGTTGATTCAGGTCAAGGTCTTGTGTGAACGCGCAACCATTGTTGTTACTTACATTACAGGTTGATGCCGCTCCAGTATATACCTGAACCTTAGCCCTGGGCTGAGAACTGGGACCCCAAGTACCAGTGGTATACAGTGACAAGATCACGTCGGTGTTGGTTGCTGTGCCAACACCAATTACCGGGTCTATTAACATAGCATCTACGCCATCAGCCTGCGAAGCAACTGTACCGACGGCATAACGATTATCTAATTCATTTACGCCATTAAACGGGTCTATACCCGAATCCGGGAAATAAACCCAACCCGTTGTCCCAGCAACAGCGTCATTAGACCAGGTGACATACTCATACGAACATGTACCCGGCGCAGCTGTACCCGTGCCAGGCATTTGGTTGATCAGGTTGATGCTATAAGAGACAAGCTGGTCTTCCAAAGCCGGGTTGGGACCAATCAACGTTTTTTCCAGGGTCAATGCCGGGGCAAACCCAAAATTATTGTCTTCACTGGGGCTTGTGGCGACGTTTAGACCCATGACAAAAAGCTCAATGTCTGTCGTGTTTGTCCAGCCATGGTACGCAACATCTGGCAGATTCGCGTCTACCACAATTTTATAATCGCCATCCGGCAGTTGCGTAAATTGATAAAAACCATTACTGTCCGTAGTGGTAGTTGCCCATTCAACATAACCTTGCGGCGTGTTGATATACAGCGTAACCGTGACAGCGGAAATGGAGTCTTCTATCTGGTCTTGGTACGAACCATCCCCAAAGCTTCCTCCCGTCCCAGTGTCTTCAAACACATAACCGCTGATGACATTTGTGCCCAATACATATGTTGTGGCTTCATCGCAGGCAAAATCTGTGGCGCGTCCGAAGTTAATACATGCCTCATTGACGATGATCGGCGTGTCACTAGCGTCCACATAACCCGTTGGCACAGCAGCCTGGAATGTAGCCACGCCACTGCCGCCTGCGGGCAATGGCTCGTTCAACCACCATTCAATTACCCGCACAGCGGCCGGCGCTGGCTCGGTCGTTGTCCAGTCGGTACCATCGTAAAACCAAATTGTGGCTGTAATACCACCGGAGATGTTGATACCGGCGCTGCCCGCGACATAAGTGAGGCCATCTGGTATTTCGTCGCGGATGACCAGCGGCATATTCACGCCGCCGCTGGACAGGGTGATGCCGGCCGAATATTGTGTGCTGGTGTTGGCAAAGGCAATGGAATAAGTAGCTGTACCAGGCTCCGACACAGTATCCGGGCCGGATTTATTGATGGTCACTTCCGGCGCGGTGCTTTTCACAACAGGGATGCCAGTGCCAAAGTCGCCATTGAACTTCTCGTTGTCAGAGCCAGAGGCCACTTCCTGGTAAGGGCTAATCGGCACAGAGCAGGGACCGGTGAGGGCCAGGAAGGTATAGCGCACTTCACCGCGCACGCCGTTGTTGTCGGGCGGCAGGTTGGTGAAGTAGAGCGGGCCGCCGTAGACCGGGTGTGGGTTCAGGTCGTTGGTATGCAAAATCAGGTTGGGCTGCCCGGCGCTGCGCGAGACGGTGAGGACAGTGCTGGTGCGGATGAGGCGGAAGCAGGAGGGGTCGTAGCTGGGGTCGCCGAACGGTTGCAGCCAGGCGTTGTAGTCTGGCGTAAAGTTGCCGTCATTGTCGAATCCCTGGCGGACGTTGCCCAGGGTGTAGAGGACGCCATTGGTGGTGATGACCGCGCCGGGGACGATGGTTGCGGTGTTGGTATTGAACCAACTGCCATCGGGGTTGGGGCGGATTTTGTTGGCCATGGCGGAGATTTCGTTGCGCATGGTCATGGTCCAGCTTTTGTTATCGGCGTAACCGCCATCGGCCTTGGCCCAGACGTCAAAGCGCAGGGAAAGGTCGTCATCCGCTTTGACAGATAAACCCCAGGTGGGGATGCCGGGAGCCTGACAGGGGGTGGTGAAGGCATCACCAGCACTGTTGTTGTTGGTGCAGACTGGGTAGGTGAAGGACCAATACTGCACCTTGCACTGACCGGGGGCCAGGTCGCCGATGTAGCGGGTGGCGTCGGCCGTCGGGCCGACGTGCTTAAAGAAGTAGCTACCGCCGTTATCAATGGTCCAATTGTTTTTTACCGGGTAGGTTCCCGCCGTGCTGTTCACTCCACCATTGTAATTGCCGATATAACCGAAGACATTGGTCATCGGCACGGCCGATTCGTTGCAGAAGGTGGCGTAGACGGTGGCAGCGCGGGGGGCGTAGGTGGAAGGGGAACTGACGTTGGAGTCTACCACCAGGTTGTAGGCGGTATTGATGGTGACAGAAAGGCCGGGAGCGGCAACGGCCGTTTCCCCGCCCGCACCCCACATCATGCCCAAAGCAATCAGGGGCAACAACACCCCAAACAACAGTGAGCTAATACGTTGTTTGAGGGGATCATCAGGACCCAGTTCTCGATTCATAGTGATGCTCCTTAGCGACCCACAAAAACAGAATATATCTTCCGTTTCGACAACCGGGGTACTCAGAATGATGTTGTTTTATAATCGACCTTAAATGACAAACATTTATTCCACTCGTATATAGTCAAGCAAACTTACAGTGAATGTAAATAAACAATCTGACGAGGCTAACCGGGACCAATTTCTTACCCCAACACCCACCACCACGTAGAAGGACCCCCGATGATGACTGCTTCTTACGGTCTGAAATGGAAAATAGCTTCTCAGGCCATAACATCCTGTTGACTCGCTCCCGCTGATCCATAAAGCCAAACCCTCTCAGGTCTTTGGTGTGGCGGAACGGTTATAAACATCCTCCTGGCTTGCGGCCGTGGGGAGACGGGCCAGAATGGCCTCTGCTTGCTCGCTCTTGCCCAACCCGCGCAAAATTTCGGCCGCCCGACCGTAGTTGAAGGTGGAACTGGTAGTCCCTTCAATCCGGGACGTTTCCATGAGGCGCAAAAATTCGTCAATGTGCTGACGAACGGCCGTTTCATCTCCCGTTTGCCAGGCCACATAGGCCAATCCGATGACGCTTTCCATCGCCAGATAGGGCATATCGGGGACTAACACGGCCGCTTGCCCATACGCCGCTCGCGCTTCGCCCCACATCTCCAGCCCCACATACGCATGACCCAAAATAGCGAGTAAAGCCATCTGCACCCCCGGCTGATTATGGGCGATGGCGAGATCAATCCCTTCTTGCGCCAGCTTGATCGCTTGCGCATAGTCACCGCGCAAAGCGCACAACCGCGCCGATCCTTCCAGCACGTTGACGGTAAACGGGATAGCATGGAGCGCCTGGTAGCGCGTCATCGCTTGCGCGAAAGACTCTGCGGCGGCGTCAAATTCGCCTAGTTCGCGCAAGGCGTCGCCTAAATTGTTGTACATTGTCGCTATCCCATACTCGTTCTCCAGTTCCAGGGCCATCGCTAACGCTTTTTGCCAATAGTCGCGGGCTTCATGGAAATGGGAGTCGCGGATAAACGCGCCGCCTAAAAAGGTGAACACCCTCTGCTGAAACCACCGGTCATGCAAGCTATCGGCTAAAGCTAACACCTCCGGTAGATGAGGCGATTTGTAATCGGACAAAATGTGCAGTTCCATTAAGCTGGAAACAAGCGGCGCCTGGCGATTGAGCGCCCGCGCTAAGATGACGGCTTGCTCGTAATGATCGCGTGATTCGGGGATACGTTTTTGTAGAATCCCCAGATGCCCCCAAAGGATATGGGCTTCTAACTGGCAGTGGGGGGGGGTAGGGTTTCCACCGGGGGCAGGGCGTCGAGCGTGGCGCGAACGGCGTCGTATTGGCCTAACCTGAGGCAGAGTTGGGCATGGGCAAGGCGCAGATCGTAGGCGAATGGGGGTTGGACAACGGCCGTTACCGTTTCGCGCAATAACATTTCCCCTTCGCGCAATAGGCCGGTCATGCTGTAAAAACGGAGCAGGCTGGGCAAAACGGCCGTTAATAGTTCATCACGGCCGTTCTCCACTGCCCAATGCCACGCTTTGTGGATGTTCTCCCGTTCGGGGCGCAAGCGGCGAACGGCCGTGAGCGGTTGCTCGCCGTGCAACTCCTTTCCCAGCGTCATCAGCAAATTCAGATAATAGTCGGCGTGATCCCGTTCGGCGGCGGCTTGTTCCCCCATTTGCGCCAATTTATCTAGCGCAAATTGGCGGATTAGTTCGTGGATGGTGTAACGGCCGTCTTGCTCATAAAGCAAAGCGCGACGCACTAACGTCCCCATCTCCCCATTGGTGGTGGTTAACACCTTTTCGGCAGCTTCGGCGGCGCAACCGCCGCGCAGAAGGCTGAAACGGGCCAACACACGCTGTTGATTGGGCGATAGCAAGGCGTAAGAGCCGGTCAGCGCCGCCGCGATACTGCGATGACGGGCGGGCAGATCGGGCATGGTGGTTTGGAGGGCGGCGATGTTGCCGACAATTTGCGTGGCAATGGCGGGTACGTCCATCAGCTCCGCCCAACTGGCGGCGAGTTCGAGGGCTAACGGCCACCCCTCCAGAGCGCGGCAAATGCGGGCGAGTTCGGGGGCAACGGCCGTTGTCACCTGAAAACGGCTGTTCACCCGTTGCAGGCGCTCGGCCAGGAGGGCGACGCTCGGCACGGCCATGTCCCGTTCATCTTGTGGCAGAGGGAGACCGTGCAAATGGCGGGTCACTTCCCGCTGTAACCCTAGCTCATGGCGGGAGGTGGCCAGGATGGTGAGATTGGTAACGGCCGTGAGCAGTTGCAAGACAAAATCGGCCATGCCCGGCAAATGCTCTAAGTTGTCCAAAATCAGCAGGGCGGGATCAGGTTGTAAATAGCGGGCAATCGTCTCCAGCGCGGTTTCGTTTGACCGGGCTTGCCAACCACAACTCGCGGCAATCGCTTCGGCGATCAGCGTCGGGTCGTCAGATTCCACGTCGGCCAACGAGACAAACCAGACGCCGCCGGGAAAGCGGGGCAGGATGGTCAGCCAGGCGCGGGTTAAATGGCGGGCGGCCGCCAGCGCCAGCCGCGTTTTACCAATGCCGCCCAATCCTGTTAGGGTGAGCAGGCGTTGCGTGGGAGCCACCAGCCACAACAGCAAGTCGTCTAGCTCTGCCTGACGGCCGTATAGGGGCGTCTCCTCCGGTGGCAGGTTGTTGAGGATGGGGGTTGGCGGGGCGGCTTGCCCCATCCGTAAGGCAATCGCTAATTGGCGTAACTGTTGCAGGTTAGGCGTTGGCTCTAAGCCCACTTCTTGTAGCTGTTGTTCGTAGCGGCGGTATTGGGTGAGCGCGGCGGTGTATTCCCCTTGCGCCAAACAAGCCTGTAGCAGCTGATAATGGGCTTCCTCCCGTTCCGGGAGGATGGCTAATTGTCGCCGCGCCATCTCCTCCATCTTTTGCGGTTGCCCGGCGCGGCCGTAACAATCGGCCAGCCGCGCCAAGCCGGTTAACGCTTGCC
>CAYONK010000151.1:7169-8916 GCA_964405285.1 uncultured Ardenticatenaceae bacterium | reverse complement strand
CAGGTGAACGGGATGCTTCGGAGGACCTCAGCATGACACGTCTTTCAATGACCGTTTATTTTGTCAATTTGCAACTATCCGCGTACCAAAAGCGCGGATAGAATCCGCGGCTACTGCGTTTATCTGCGAAATCTGCGGATCAATCTCCAATCTCCCATCTCCAATCTCTCTGTTAAGGAGGCACAATGTACATTGGCGATTACCTGGGCCGGCGGGCGATTTATTCGCCGGAGAAGCTGGCGATTGTGGACGCGGGGAAGGAACCGGCGCTGCGGCTGACTTATGCGGCGCTGAATGGGCGGGCAAACCGGCTGGCCCATTGGCTGCGGGAGGTGGCCGGGGTGGAGTACGGTGACCGGGTGGCGATTCTGGCGCGGGATGGGGTGGAGCATCTCGATTGTTTCTTTGCCTGCGCCAAGTTGGGGGCGATTCACACGGCGTTGAATTGGCGGCTCCATTGGCGGGAAACGGCCGTTATCCTCGCCAACACCACACCCAAAGTCCTGCTCTTCTCGGCCGATTTTGCCGAAGCAGTAGCGGAATTACAGCAGGCCCCGGAAGCGACCAGCGTGCGCTTTTACCTGCATCTGGAAGGGGAGCCGGTGGGTGGCAGTCTGGCGTTGGCGGAGGCGATGGGGGGGATGGGGGAAACGGTCGTTCTCACCCCCACCGTCCACGAAACCACCACCGCCGCCCTCATCTTCACCGGCGGCACCACCGGCCTGCCCAAAGCGGCCCAGGTGACGCACAAAATGATCGCCTGGAACAGCCTCAACACCATCATCCACGACCTGCACCACGACGACACCTACCTCAACGTCTTCCCCCTCTTCCACACCGGCGGCCTCTTCGTCTACACCCTGCCGCAAATCATCCTCGGCGGGACGACGATTTTGCTGCGCCAGTTCGACCCGGCCCAGGTGCTGGATTTGATTGAGCGGGAAGGCGTCACCGTCTTCGCCGGTGTGCCGACGATGTACCAACTTCTGACCCAGGCGGCGAATTGGGAAACGGCCGTTCTCTCCTCCCTCCGCTTCTGCACCAGCGGCGGCGCTCCCTTGCCCGTGCCCCTGGTGCAAAAATACACCGCCGAGAAAGGCATCCGCTTCAAACAAGGCTTCGGCATGACAGAGTTTGGCCCCGGCATCTTCGCCCTGGCGGCCGAAGACGCCATCCGCAAGGCGGGCAGCATCGGCCGGCCGAATTTTTACGTAGATGCGCGGGTAGTGGATGAGCAGAACCGGCCGCTCGGCCCCGGCGAAGTGGGCGAGTTGGTCCTGAAGGGGCCAAGTTATTGCGCGGGCTATTACAATGATGTGGCGGCGACGGAAACGGCCGTTGACGACGACGGCTGGTTCCACACCGGCGACCTGGCCCGCCACGACGAGGAATGGTACTTCACCATCGTGGACCGCAAAAAAGATATGTTCATCTCCGGCGGCGAAAACGTCTACCCGGCGGAAATTGAGAAGACGCTGTATGAGCATCCGGCCGTCCACATGTGCGCCGTCGTTGGCTTGCCAGACGCCAAATGGGGCGAAATTGGCCTGGCCTGCGTCGTTCTCAAGCCGGGGGCTGCGGCCACGCCGGAGGAATTGTGGCAGCACATGGCCGACCGGCTGGCCCGCTACAAAGTGCCCAAGCGCGTGGAAATCATGAAGGAACTGCCTATCTCCGGCGCGGGGAAAATCCTCAAACGGGAGTTGCAGGAGAGACTGGCGACTCAGTAGGGGCGACCCTTGTGGTC
>CAYONK010000151.1:3570-7069 GCA_964405285.1 uncultured Ardenticatenaceae bacterium | reverse complement strand
GCCCTTGCTTGTGGTCGCCCTTGCTTGTGGTCGCCCTTGCTTGTGGTCGCCCTTGCTTGTGGTCGCCCTTGACTGGGCGGGTGCAAGACTCCCCCTACATTCAGCGATACTTCACGAGATCTGAAAGACCCAAAAACCGATCCACAGACTCACGCAGCTTTTGTAGAACCTCTCCTGAGTTCACTGAAAGATTGAGCCAGAACAATCTGCGCTCATCTACGAAATCTGCGGTGAGTAAAGAAAAACCGCGAAGCTATTAAATTCTTGTTTCTCAACAGTGGCGAAGAATGGAATTTCCGGCTATATTGACGGGGTAAAAATTGGCATGTTTGGAGCAGGCCACAGATTGGCGGGCGAGCAGGATTTCTTGCTGGCGCTTCTGTAACCTCTCTAACTTTTGAAACAATTGAGGAAGAAAACAATTCTATGCGTACCAAAACTGTGACCGATATTGACGTTCGTGGCAAGAAGGCGCTGGTGCGGGTGGATTTCAATGTGCCGCTTAGCAGCAAGAACCCGGCCGACCACATCACCGTAACCGACGACGCGCGCATCCGGGCCGCTTTGCCCACCTTGAATTATCTGCTTGACCAGGGAGCCGCTCTTATTTTATGTTCTCATCTAGGACGGCCGTCTTCCCCCGCCGATAAGCAGTTCGCCATGGACCCCATCGCTGCCCGCCTGAGCGAATTGATCGGCCGGCCGGTGCAGAAGTTGGATGAGGTGGTCGGCCCCAGCGTCACCGCCGCCGTCGCTGCCATGCAGCCTGGCGACATCATCCTGCTGGAAAATACCCGCTTCGCGCCGGGCGAGACGAAGAACAATCCGGAACTGTCGCAGCAGTTGTCCGACCTGGCCGACGTGTTTGTTCAGGACGCCTTCGGGTCGGTCCACCGCGCCCACGCCAGCACGGAAGGGGCGGCGCGGTTGGTCCGGGCCAAAGGCGGCCCGGTCGTCGCCGGGTTCCTGATGGGCAAGGAGTTGGAGGCGTTGGGAACGGCCGTTTCCAATCCTCCGCATCCCTACATCGCCATCATGGGCGGGGCCAAAATCTCCGACAAAATCAAACTGATCGAAAACCTGCTGAAGACGGCCGATAAAATCCTCATCGGCGGTGGCATGGCCAACACCTTCCTCAAGGCGCAAGGCCATCAGGTTGGCACGTCGCTTGTCGAGGCAGAGGCCCTGCCGGAAGCGGAGCGGCTGCTGAAACTGGCCGCCAATCGCATTGTTTTACCTACCGACGTCGTCGTCGCCCCGGCTTTCGCCGCCGACGCGCCGGCCGAGACGGTCTCTGTTTGGGGCATCCCGCCGGACCAGATGGCTCTGGACATCGGCCAGGACACCATCGAACGCTTCAATGAGGAGCTGCAAGGGGCGCGATTGGTGGTCTGGAACGGGCCGATGGGGGTCTTTGAGTTCGACGCCTTCGCCAAAGGGACCAACGCCCTGGCCCGTCTGCTGGCCGACCTGACGGCGCATGGCGTCCAGGTGGTGATTGGCGGCGGCGATTCAGCCGCGGCGGTGCGCAAGGCGGGTCTGGAAGACAGGATGACCCACATCAGCACCGGCGGCGGGGCCAGCCTGGAACTGCTGGAAGGCAAGGATTTGCCCGGCATTGCCGTATTAGACCGGAAATAACCGTAGTCCGTAAACAGTAAACCGTAGTCCGTAAGCCGTTCACGGACTACGGTTTACTGTCACTCTTCTTTCTGTTGGTGAGGTCGGTTGACCCGTTCGGCCAGGGCAGCGAGTCGTTGGCTGAGCCATTGCAGGCTGTTACTGGTTCCGCGCCGGGCGGCTTCTTTCCAATCTGTCTCTTTGATTCGCGTTTGCAGATTGTCTACCTGCTGCCGGGTTTGTTGGGCGGCTGCGTCGGAGAGTTTGGTGGTAACGGCCGTTCCTACCTTCGCTACCCCCTTTTTTACCCCTTCCGTCGCCTTGCGGCGCGGTTCACTCTCCCACGCTTTTTGCGCCAGTTCGCTCGCCTTCTGCCCCACCTTTTCCGCTTCTGCCTTTAAATCAGGCGACTTGCGCCCCGGCATGTCCGGCACAAGTGGCAAATCTTCTTCTTCAATGACGATCCTGATCGGTTCTTCCGAATTTCCCATAACCTCTTTTTGCTCCATTTGTTAAACTAACCCCTGTACGCAACCATGGCAAACCAGTTGCGAAAGGAGAAACGTATGCGCTTCAGTAATTATCGTCTGGCGGAGTTTGTTGTTCTGGCTGCTGTCGGTTTGTTGATGCTGGTGACCGCTTTCTCGGTCTATGGTGAGGATTCGCTGTTGAGTGATACAACGGCCGTTTCCCAACCAGACGAAATCGGCGTCGCCCAGGCCAAAGGGGTGACGATTCATTGGCGGGTGTTGCAAAACGGCCGTTCCGCCGAGCTAAACATCCCCTTGTTCAATGGCGAAGTGATAACGGCCGTGCGCAGTCGTCTAGACCCCTCCACCGACCCCGGCGGCTACGTCTGGGTCGGCCACGTCCCCGGATGGCCCCATAGCGCTGTCACCCTCTCGGTGATAGACAACGTGCTGGTCGGCGAAATCGAGCTGGATTTCTGGCGGCGTTATGAATTGCGCTACACGGCCGGCGGCCATATCTTGCAGCAAATAGATGTCGGCGCCTTACAAGAGCCGCCCCCCGTACCAGACACCATCGAACCGCCCCTCATGCCGGAGCAGACCGAAGCGCCCTACTGCGAAAATGGCTCCCGCGTAGACTTGCTCATCGCCTACACCCCGGCGGCGCGCGTTCAAGAAGGGGGCACAGCCGCTATCCAGGCCCTCATCAACCAGCGCGTCAGCCAGATGAACACCGCCAACGCCCAGAGCGGCCTGGCCTTCACCTACCGCCTGGTTCACGTCATGGAGACCAATTACACGGAAAGCGGCAACGTCGCCACCGACCTGCCCCGCCTGCAAAACCCCAGCGACGGCTTTATGGACGACGTGGCCGCCGCCCGCAATACCCATCTGGCCGATCTGGTGGGCCTCTACATCTCCCAGGCGCAAACCGGCGGCTGTGGCATCGCCTACGTGATGAACAGCCTCTCCACCGGCTTCGCGCCTTGGGCCTACAACGTCTCCGCCTTGCGCTACGCCAGCCCCTACACATGCAGCACCCTCACCCTGGCCCACGAATTCGGCCACAACATGGGCAACCGCCACGACCGGGCCAACAACAGCGGCACGCCCCTCTTGCCATACTCCTTTGGCTATCAGGCCCCCAATCGCGCCTTCCGCACCATCATGGCCTACGAATGCTCTGGCGGCAGCTGCCCGCGCGTCAACTACTGGTCCAATCCCCACGTCTCCTATGGCGGCCAGCCGATGGGCATAGACCACAACGTCAACCCGGCCAATTCGGCCGACAACGTCCGCTCGATGGGGCAAACCGTATTCCACGTGTCCAACTTCCGGCAAAACTGCGACAACCCAACCCCAACGCCCACCGCCACGCCAACCCGAACACCGACTGCCACGCCAACCCG
>CAYONK010000151.1:0-3470 GCA_964405285.1 uncultured Ardenticatenaceae bacterium | reverse complement strand
GCCACGCCAACCCGAACACCGACTGCCACGCCAACCCGGACACCGACCGCCACGCCAACCCGGACACCGACGCCAGGCCCATCACCCACGCCAACGCCCACACCGCATTACACCCACTTCATCAGCCTGCCAGCCATTTTGAAATGAGCCGGGTATAATCAGACTCAACACGCATTCCACGCTTTACGTGGAATGCAAACAGGGCGCTCCGCGCCCGCTCACAGGTCTAATCTCTGGTCGAATCAAGGAAGAAGCGAGATCTATCTATGGCGCATCAACAATACCCTGGCCCGGAGACCATCCGGCGCGAGACCTTAGCCAACGGCCTGACCATCCTGGCCTATGAAAACTTTGCCAGTGAATCAGTGGTGATCGAGGGATTGGTGCGCGCCGGGTCGCTGGGGGAAAGCGCGGAGCAAGCGGGATTGGCTTCTTTTACCGCTGCGCTGCTGGATCGGGGCAATCAGCGGCGCAGTTTCGCCGAGATTTACGAGGCGCTGGAATCGGTTGGCGCAGATGTATCTTTCAGCGGCGGCCGGCATAGCACCGATTTCAGCGCCAGCGGTCTGGTGGAAGACGTGGATTTGATGTTGGGTTTGTTGGCCGACTCGCTGCGCCGGCCCACTTTCCCGGCCGCTCAGGTGGAGCAAATGCGCGGCCAGATTCTCACCGGTCTGGTGATCCGGGCCAACGACACCGGCCGGATGGCGCAACTGGCCTTCAACGATTTGCTGTACCCGGACCATCCCTACGGCCGTTCCAGCGTCGGCTACGAATCAACCATTCAGGCCATCAGCCGGGCAGACATTTTGGATTTCCACCACCGCTTTTATGGGCCGCAGGGGATGATCCTGACCATCGTCGGGGCGATCAAGGTGGAGGAGGCGGTGGAGCGGGTAACGGCCGTTTTCGCCGACTGGCGCAATCCTCACCAACAGCCACTACCGGACGCGCCGCCCGCCCCCCGGCCAAACAGCCTGCGCCGCGTCCACGTCCCCATGCCGGACAAAGCCCAGGCCGATCTCATTCTCGGCTTGCCCGGCCCTCTGCGCGCCGCCCCCGATTACCTGGACGCCAGCCTGATGAACACCATTCTCGGCGTCTTCGGCATGATGGGGCGCATCGGCCAGAGCGTGCGCGAGGAGAAAGGGCTGGCCTACTACGCCTACAGCCAGCTTCAAGGCGGCCTCGGCCCCTCCCCCTGGATCGCCGCTGCCGGCATCGCCCCGGATGACATAGAAGGGGCCATCGCCGCCATCCGCGCCGAAATCAGCCGCATCCAACAAGAGCTGGTCCCGGCCGAAGAGTTGGCCGACAGCCAGGCTTACCGCATCGGCTCTATGCCCGTCGGCCTGGAGACGAACAGCGGTTTGTCCAGCATCATCTGCGACATGGAGCTATATGGGCTGGGGCTGGATTTCCTGCTCCGCTTCCCGGACCTGATCCGCGAGATTACCCCAGAGCGGGTGCGGGCGGCGGCGCAAAAATACCTGAGTACGGAGCAACTGGCCATCGCCGTAGCGGGGCCGGTGGGAGACTGGTAGCTGGTAGCTGGTGGCTGGTAGCTGGTTGCCAGCTACCAGTTACCAAAAGCCAGGAGGTAACGATGAGTACTTGGACAGCAGACGATGGGACAGTTATCCATTATGGCCTATATGGCACAGACCCGCAGAAGGAAGCGCTGTTGCTCTTGCCGGGGCTGTTAGGCTCTATGGGGGTGCAGTGGCACAATTTTGTGCGCTTGCTGGCGCCTGATTTCCGGTTGATTTTGCTGGATTGGCGCGGTCACGGCCGTTCCGGGAACAATGCGCCTAATTTGTTGCCGGAGCGGTTGGTGGCGGACGTGGTGGGCTTGTTGGATGCGTTGGGTATAACGGCCGTTCACGTCGCCGGGTATAACCTGGGAGGATACATTGGCCTGCAACTGGCGCTCAACCAGCCCCGCCGCGTCCATTCCCTGTTGCTGCACGCGACCAAAGTCTACTGGACGGCCGAAACTGCCGATAAGATGCGCCGTCAACTCGACCCGGATATTCTGGCCATCAAAACGCCCACCTATGCCGACCAGTTGGCTCAGGAGCATGGCGGGCGGCAGTGGCGTGTCCTGGTGCGCCAGGCCGCCGACCTGATCGCCTATCTGGCGGAAAATGGCCTGGGAGACAGCCTGATCAAGCGCGTCCAATGCCCAACCCTGGTCAGCGTGGGCGACCGGGATGAGATTGTGCCGTTGAATGAGGCGCAGCGCCTCAGCCGGACGTTGGCCAACGGCCGTTTGCTCGTCTTACCCGGCGTCCGTCACCCTTACCAAACTATCCCGCCGATCCCTCTCATCCCCATGATGCAAGAATTCCACCGATCCAGGTAAACAATGCCCAGGGAAGACAGATCGCTCCCCACTGTCAACTCCCAACTCTCAACTACCCTATGTCTGACAAACGCCTTCTGGCCGTTCTGGCCCACCCTGACGATGAATCCTTTGGTCCCGGCGGAACCTTCGCCCGCTACGCCGCCGCGGGCGTGGCCGTCCACATCGCCATCGCCACCGATGGCGTGGCCGGTTCGGTGGCCAAGGGGTATGAAGAGACGCTGAAAGACCTGGTGGCCGTGCGCGCCCGTGAGCTGGACGCGGCTGTTGCCATTCTGGGCGCGACCCTGCATAAATTAGGCTACCGCGATTCCGGCTACGTCAATGACCCGGCCAACCAACACCCGGAAGCCTTTATCAATGCGGAGCAAACGGCCGTTGTCGGCCAGGTCGTCCGCCTCATTCGTGAAATTCGCCCACAGGTAATCATCACCCACGACGAAACAGGCGGCTATTTCCACCCAGACCACATCCAATGATGGCGCATTACCACAGCCGCCTTCCACGCGGCCGGCGATCCGGCGCAATATCCGGAAATCGGCCCCGCCCCCTACCAACCAGAGCGCCTCTACTACACCGCCTTCTCCAACCGGGCGGTGAAACTATTCATCTTCCTCATGCGGCTGCGCGGCCAAGACCCCAAACGCGCCGGTCGCAACAAAGATATTGACTTCACCCGATTGGGCATCCCGCCGGAACAACTCCACGCCAGCATTGATTACCGAGACTTCTGGGATGTGAAAGTGGCCGCCAGCGCCCAACATGCCAGTCAGGGCGGCGGCGGCCTGCGCGCCCGGATGTTGCCCGTCTGGCTGCAAAAACGCCTGCTCGCCAAAGATAGCTACATCCGGGCCTTCCCCCCGCCGCCAGACGGTCTGCGGGAGACCGACTTATTCCCCTGATCCGGCGTGGCATGGCGTTCAGCGCAGCAGCAGGCAGCCCGCAAAGAGTGGATGAATGGCCCAAATGTCGCTAAAAATGAGACTGCTTGGCTTGTTCCGCCTCTTCCGCTTTGAATTGCCGCTCACCGCAGGCGTTTGCGTGGTCATCGGCGGGATGCTTGCCCTGGGTGAACTGCCCATCAGCGCAGAGATGGCCCTGGGAT
>CAYONK010000150.1:0-8916 GCA_964405285.1 uncultured Ardenticatenaceae bacterium | reverse complement strand
AGGGGGCATCTCCCCTCGCTCTTTTTTGCTATCAATTACAGAAGTGGTAGGGAGAAAAAGAGATGGCAACAGCGCAATCCATCAGCAAGTCTGGTGAAAGCTCCCTCGGTCTGAGGTTGACTTTTTCCAATATCTTGCGCATCCTGGTGTTGGTCGTCGTGGATGTCTCGGCGATTTGGTTTATTTTGCAGGCCGTAGACTTTGGTTTTTATGCCTTAGCGGCCGTTTTAGGTTTTGTCGTTGTCGTTATCAACGTCGTGCTGCTCCTCGACCGGTTTACCCCTATTCGCTGGATGCTGGTTGGGCTGTCGCTGATGACGATCTTTGTCGTCTATCCCATCATTTTCACCGTTTATATTGCCTTCACCAACTACGGCGATGGTCATCTGGTGACACAAGCACAGGCGATAGACCAGATTCTCAGCCGTAAATTCCTCCCTGAAGAAGGCAGAGCCTTTGCCTGGACTGCTTTCCGCGCCGAAGATGGCGAATATGCCCTCTGGCTGATTGATGCCAATGGCGTCGGTTATCTGGCTGTCCAGGGTGAAGAAATTCGGCAGGTCGCTCCCGGAGAAGATGGTGTGGGGCCATTGGATGCGAATGGCATTCCGGAAAGTATCGAAGGATTCCGCCGCCTGAACGCCATTCAAGCCGCCACAGACCCCAACCTGACCAACATCCTCTTTGGCGCAGAAGATCGCACGGTCCAAGTGCGTTCTCCTTCGGAAGCAGCCGAGCTGTTGCCCCGCTATGAATTTGACCCAGAGGCCGACACCATGCGGGACATGATGACGGGGACCATTTACCGGAACATTGATGGCACCTTCACCTCGGATCGCAACGAGGTACTCCGGCCTGGTTTCCGCTCTTTCATTGGTTGGGAAAATTTCAATCAATTTTTCACCAGCCCATCGCTGCGCGGCCCCCTGGTCCGCATCATGATCTGGAACTTCATTTTCCCGACGTTGAGCGTACTGTCTACCTTCGCCCTGGGGCTGATGATCGCCCTGCTCTTCAATGACCCGAAATTCCCCTTTAAGCGGACCATCCGCTCTCTGCTCCTCATCCCCTACACCATCCCCGCCCTGATCACCATTATCATCTGGCGCGGGATGATGAACCCGGAATTTGGGGTGATCAACCGGATGCTGATGTCTGTTTTTGATATCTCAATCCCCTGGACCACGCACCAGACCTGGGCCAAAGTCGCCGTGCTGCTGGTGAATTTGTGGCTTGGCTACCCCTATTTCATGCTCATTTGCAGCGGCGCGCTGCAAGCCATCCCCTCGGACCTGTATGAAGCGGCTAACGTGGATGGCGCGAGCATTTGGGTGCAGTTCCGGCGCATCACCCTGCCGCTGCTGCTGGTGGCGGTTGGCCCGCTGCTGATCGCCTCTTACGTCTTCAATTTCAACAACTTCAACCTCATTTACCTCTTTATCGAGGGCGGTCCGCCCATCGCCGGTGCGACAACCCGCGCCGGCCATACGGATATTTTGATCAGCTACGTCTACCAGTTGGCCTTCTCCGGCGGCGGGCGCGGCGTGCAGTATGGTCTGGCCTCAGCGATCACCATCGTCATCTTCATGATTGTCGGGGTGATCACGCTGTTGCAGTTCCGTTTCACCAATATGTGGGAGGAGGTTAGCGAAAATGTCTAGCGCAATCAGTGGTTTCACCGGCTCGATGAAGATGCAAAAGCGCATCGGCGTCATCGTTCGTCTGATCATCGCCGTTATCTTGATCATCTTCTCTATTTTTCCGGTCCTCTGGATCATCTCCGCTTCTTTGAACCCGGCCAGTTCGCTGGCGACGGCCAAACTCATCCCGGACAACTGGGGGTTCGACAATTTCCGCACTTTGTTGGAAAGCGACGTCTTCCCATTCTGGACCTGGTGGTGGAATTCGATCAAGATCGCTTCGATCACGACGATTTTGATGCTGGGAATTACGACAACGGCCGCTTTCGCTTTCTCTCGCTTTCGGTTTACCGGCCGACAGACCATGCTGAAGGCGTTGCTGCTGATCCAGGTCTTCCCCAACCTCCTGGCCCTGGTCGCCATCTTCCTGATGATCTCGCAAATCGGTGACATCATACCCCGGCTGGGCTTGAACACTCACGCCGGCCTCATCCTGGTTTACCTGGGTGGGGCGATGGGCATTAATATCTGGTTGATGAAGGGCTTCCTGGACACCATTCCCCGCGATATTGACGAGTCGGCGATGGTGGATGGGGCGACAGCCTGGCAGACCTTCTACATGCTCATTTTGCCCTTGCTGCGGCCGATCTTGGTGGTTATTGGCATCCTCAGCTTCATCGGCACTTATGGCGACTTCATCCTGGCCCGTATCTTGCTCAAAAGCTCAGAGCAATATACCCTGATGGTCGGTCTGCAAATCTTCACCTCCGGCCAATTCTCGCAGAAGTGGGGGCCATTCGCCGCTGGCGCTTTGATTGGTGCGCTGCCCATCATGATCATCTACCTGGCCCTGCAAGACCAGATTGTTGGCGGTCTGACCAAAGGCTCGGTGAAGGGATAGTTAGCAGTTGGTAGTTGATAGTTGGTAGTGGACAGTTCACTATCAACTATCAACTACCAACTATCAACTAAACGATGAAAGGCATTCTTGCCATTTTGCTTGTTTTTGTAGCCCTGTTCTGGCAACAGGGCTATTTTCATCTGGGGGCGGCGCAGGCGCAGGAGGAGGCGCCGGGGACGCTGTTCCTGGACGTCAGCCGGGCGGCCGGGATTGTCGGCACGCGCCAGGGGGACGAGCGGGCTATCGGCCAGGCGTGGGGCGACTACGATGGCGATGGCTGGCCGGACCTCTACGTAACCGACCCCGAAGGGCCAAACGTCCTCTTCCGCAACAACGGCGACGGCACATTCAGCCGTTCGCCGCTGGCGGAGCAGGTGGCCTTGCCCGACGCTTTCAGCGGCGGGGCGACCTTCGTGGATTACGACAACGATGGCTGGCCGGACCTGTACGTGGTCAATTGGGGGGCCAACGTCCTTTTCCGCAATGAAGGGGGCGAGCGCTTTGTAGATGTGACTGATTCTGCCGGGGTGGGGGACACAGCCAACGGCCAATCCGCCTCCTGGGGCGATTTCGACAACGACGGCTACCTTGACCTGTACGTGGCGAATTGGGCCTGTTACCCGCGCTGCGGCCGGCCGTCTACCGGCGACAGCGACCGACTTTACCGCAACAACGGGGATGGCACGTTCACCGACGTGACCTCCTGGCTGAACAGCAAGGTCTTAGGGACGGGCTTCATCGCCACCTTCGTGGATTACGACAACGATGGCGACCTGGACATCTACCTGATCAACGACGAATTTATCCACCCCATCGGCAACGCCCTCTGGCGCAACGATGGCCCCGGATGCAAGGGCTGGTACTTCACCGAAGTCTCGGCCGAGCTGAACGCGGACACGAAGGTGATGGGCATGGGGTTGGCGGTGGCCGATTTTGAGAACAACGGCCGTTTCGATTTCTACTTCTCCAACGCCGGCCCCATGGTCCTGCTGCGCAACCAAGAAGACGGCACCTTCGCCAACGTCGCGCCGCAGGCGGGGGTGGATTTGCCCAGCGGCATCGGCTGGGGGGCCGTCGCCTTCGACTACGACAACGACGGCTGGCAAGACCTCTACCTGGCGGTGATGACCACCACCGACGGCAAAGGTATCCCGGCCAATCCCCTCTGGCGCAACAACGGCGATGGCACATTTACCCGAATCCATTCCGGCAGCGGCGCGGGGGCGGTCGGCCCCAGCATGGGGGCCGCCACGGCCGATTATGACCAGGACGGTTGGGTAGACCTGCTGGTGGGCGACGCCATGATGGGCTACAGCCTGCTGCGCAATCAGGGCGCGGCCCACTTCCCCGGCCATAACTGGCTGACGTTGCATCTGATCGGCGATGGGCCGGTGAACCGGGACGCGGTGGGGACGCGGGTGGAGATTCGCACCGAAGACGGCCGTTTCCAAACCCAAGAAGTGCGTAACGGCGTCAGCCTGGGGGCGGGCAGCGAACTGGCTCTCCACTTCGGCCTGGCCGACGCCACGGAAGTGGACGTGCTGGTGCGCTGGCCCGACGGCCGTTCCCAACAATTCCCCGCCGTGCCCGCCAACCAGCGCATCCGCCTGCCCTACCCGCTGGACGCGGCAGCCGAGGCGGCCCAGCAGGCCGCCCTCTACGCCGCCGCGCCCCCCGCAGACGCGCCTAAAGTAGACCTGGCCCGTTTTGTCCCGGCTATTGTCCTGGGGCTGGTTGCGCTGGGTTTGCTGCTGTTCGTCGTCTGGTCGTTCTCCCGAACCGATTACCCCAAACTTGCCCTGGCTGGCGCGGGACTGGTTTTACTGCTGCTGGCGGTCTGGGGGGTGATGGGGGAAAACGGCCGTTCTCCCCAACCAACAAACCAACAAACCAACAAACCCACTACACAACTCACCCTCCCCCAACTCCTCGCCCAGGCCAACGTCACCCTGCCGCAGCGCATACCGCCCCCGTCCAACGCCCAACTCCTCCTCGGCGAAGCGCTTTACTGGGATCCACTCCTCAGCGGCAACCGCGACACAAGCTGCGCCACCTGCCACCATCCCCTCTTCGCCACCGGCGATGAGCTATCCGTCTCCATCGGCACGGGCGGCGCAGGGCTTGGCCCGGAGCGGACGATGGGCGAGCGGCGCGAATTGGTCCCACGCAACGCCCCATCTATCCTCAACCTGGGGCTGGAAGAGTTCACCGTCATGTTCTGGGACGGCCGGGCGCATGGCACAACGGCCACCGGCTTTGTCTCCCCGGCCGACGACGACCTGCCCTTCAACCTGGACAACATCGTGGCGGTGCAGGCGATGTTCCCCATCACCTCCCGCGACGAAATGCGCGGCAAGCGGGGCGACCGGGACATCTTCGGCGAGCGCAACGAATTGGCCTCGGTGGACGACCACGACTTCCCCGGCATGTGGGCCGGGGTGATGGCTCGCCTGCTGGCCGTGCCGGAGTACATCGAGATGTTCGCCGCCGCCTACCCGGACACGCCCACTGAAGAACTGACCTTCGCCCACGCCGCCAACGCCCTGGCCGCCTATCAGATGGAGACCTTCACCTTCCTCGATAGCCCCTGGGACCGTTACCTGATGGGGGAACGGGACGCGCTCTCGCCGGAGGCGGAGGAAGGGGCGCGGCTGTTCTTTGGCGCGGCCGGCTGCGCCCAGTGCCACAATGGGCCGCTGCTCAGCGATTTACAATTTTACAATCTGGCCGTGCCGCAAATTGGGCCGGGCAAGGGGAATGAGCAGCCGCTGGACTTTGGCCGGGCGCGGGAGACGGGGGATTTGCTGGACCTGTACGCCTTCCGCACGCCGCCGCTGCGGAATGTGGCCGTCACCGGTCCGTGGATGCACAATGGGGCGTTTACTTCGCTGGAAACGGCCGTTCGCCACCACTTCAACCCCCTGCCCACCTACGACGCAGACCAACTCTCGCCGTTGATGCAGACCACTGTGCCCGCGCCGGACATCTGCCACATCGCCGCCGCCGCACCTTCTATCTCGCCGCCCACCCCGCCCCTGACGGATGCGGAGGTGATGGCGATCCTGGCGTTTTTAGAGGCGTTGACGTCGGAAACGGCCGTTGACCTGCGCCACACCATCCCCCTCCGCGTACCGAGCGGCCTGCCGGTAGAGTTTAGGTGATCGCGCTGGCGCTAATCAGCCGGGTACATTGCCTCAACCAGGGCCGCATACTTCTCTAGCACCACGTTCCGTCGAATCTTTTGCGATGGCGTGATCTCCCCATTTTCCTGAGTAAACGGCGTAGGCAACAGCGTAAACGCCTTCACCTGCTCATAAGAAGCCAACTCTTCCGACTGGCTCTCAATCCGCGCCCGGTAAAAAGCGATGATTGCCGGGTGCGTCACCAACTCCTCATGCGTACTCCAGACGATGTTCTGTTGGGCGGCATGCACCTCCAGCGCGGCAAAATTCGGCACGACCAGAGCGCTGATAAATTTACGCCGGTCCCCCAGGGCGATTAGCTGTTCGATAAAATAATCTTTCGCCAGCATCGTTTCAATGCGCTGCGGCGCGATGTTCTTACCGCCGGAAGTGATGATCAGGTCTTTGATGCGGTCGGTGATGCGTAAGAACCCTTCGTCGTCAAATTGACCTACGTCGCCGGTGCGGAACCAGCCGTCCACAAAAGCCTGGGCTGTCGCCTGTGGCTTATTGTAGTAGCCCTGGGTGACGCTGGGGCTTTTGACCAGGATTTCGCCATCGTCGGCAATTTTCACCTGGCAATCTACGATAGGGCGGCCAACTGTGCCGAATTTGAACGCCTTCGGGGTGTTAAACGTCACCATCGGCGACGTTTCCGTGAGGCCGTATCCTTCGCAAACCAGCAGATCGGCGGCGAAGAAGAACTCTTCAATCTCCGGAGCCAGTGGCGCGCCGCCGGCCGAAAAGAAGTTTTTCGGGCCGCCAACAATGGTGCGGATTTTTTGCAGCACCAGCCGGTCGGCTAAACGGTGCTGCAAGGCCAGGATCGGGCCAACCGACTGGCCCTCTTTGCGGCGATATTGGTAGCGCAGCCCCACGCCGATAGCCCAGTGAAACAACTTTTGCTTTAAGGCTGAGCCTTGTTCCAGGTTGTGGTGGGCGGTGGCGTAGATTTTCTCGTAGAGGCGCGGCACGCTGACCATGACGGTAGGCTGGACGGCCTGCATCCCGGCGATAACGCTCTTCGGATCGAGCAGGTAGGTGTTTTCCGCGCCGCTGTAAAAGACGAAGTAGGTCCAGGCGCGTTCGTAGATGTGGCTGAGCGGGAGAAAACAGAGCGAGCGCTCGCCTGGCCCAACGTGGAAGTAACCGTGCATCGCCTTGAATTGGTGGAAGATGTTGGCGTGGGTGAGCATGACGCCTTTTGGCTCGCCTGTCGTACCAGATGTGTAGATGATGGTGGCTAACTCGTCGCGGGTGGCTTCGGCTAAACGGCCGTTTAAGTCCACAGCCGCATCCGCGCCAAACTGAAGAAACTGGCTGAAATGGTAATCTGCGTGGTCAAGCTCGACCTCATTGGAAAAGGAGATGACGGCGCGCAGGCTGGGCGAACGGTCGCGGATGGCCTGGATTTTGTCGTAGGCGGCCTGATCGCCGACGAAGAGGAAAGTCATCTTGGTGTCGTCAATGATGTAGGCGGCCTGGTGCCGGGTGTTGGTGGCATAGATGGGCACGGGAACGGCGCGGGCGCTGAGGATGCCCAAATCGGCCAGGCTCCATTCCGGGCAGTTGGGGGCAAAAATGCCGATCCGGTCGCCGGGCTGCACGCCAAGAGCGATAAGCGCGCGCGCGACAGCCCGAATGCGGGTGAACATCTCGCGGTAGGTGATAGGCGAGGTGAGGGGGGAACGGCCGTTTTCCCCACCCGCGCTCGTGGTTACATACGCTCTCATGGCCGGTTGTTCTGCAAACTGCTGCGCGCTCTGCGCGATCATCACTGCCAGGTGTTGGCTGTCCATATCGTGTTCTCCTAATTTTTCCCGCAGGGCAATGGCTCCCACAGAGGTGTTCAAGTTGGTCAAGACCCGAAAAGTGTCGCAAAACCTTTCGGGTCTAAGGAGAGAGTATGGCAGAATTGCGCAAACTGCACAGTGACAAACGTCACCTCTTAGCAAATAACAAGGTTCATGTTGCCCCCCAGGGCAATCGCTTTCTAAAAAAAGGACACAGATCAACACAGATGAACACAGATTTCACCGCTTTCATCTGGGTTCATCTGGGAAAATCTGTGTCCTATCTTCTTCAAGAAGCGAAGATGCTTGATTTGTAGCTAGAAAGCGATTGCTCTGTTTTGCCCCCTGGAAGCCCTGCAAAGCGCCCTCGATTGGGGTATGATTAGGCAGGGTCGCAAACGCGCTGTGAGTGAGGGACGCAAAGCGACCGGCAAGTAGGTGACTCTCCTGATATATAGTTATTGCGCAAAGAAGTTCCAATGTGTCATCTAATGAACCGAACCAGGTCCAGTGGCCCGGCGCAAATTGATAAGTGGAGATGGATTGGATGGCTGGCGCTTCTGATAACGGCCGTTACCCTTTCCGCCTGCCGCATCCCTATCGAGATCGAACCGGTAACGGTCACGCCTGTCCCCGCTCCCCTGGCCACTGAGGAACCGGCCACTATCCCCGCTGAACCGACCTTGTTCTACGCTGGCTCTAAAGAGTTGGTGGTCTGTCTGCCGCGTGAGCCGGAAACGCTCTACCGTTATGGCCGGATCACCCGCGTCGAGCGAGCTGTGCTGCACGGACTGTATGAAAACGACTACACCAACCTGACGTTCGCCCATCAGCCGCAGGGGTTGGTAAAGCTGCCAAACCTGGCCGAAGGCGACGCGCAATGGCAGCAAGTCACCGTGCGAGCAGGGGATCGGGTGGTAGACGTGGACGGCCAGGTGGTACAGTTGGCTCTGGGAGATCGGGTGAGGGGGGCAGATGGGGAAACGGCCGTTTTCGCCGGAGCGCCGCTGGTCATGTCTCAACTGGTGGCCGATTTCCAGCTTCAGCCCCGCCTTTGGGCCGATGGCAAACCCGTCACCGCTGCCGATTCCGTCTTCGCCTTCACCGTCGCCGCCCATCCCGACACACCCACGCCCAAAAACAAAATCGAGCGCACCGCCAGCTATACCGCCCTGGATTCTTCCACCACCCGTTGGATGGGACTGCCCGGCTTCAGCGACCCCACCTACTTCACCAACTTCTGGGCGCCGCTGCCCCAACATGCCTGGGGCAGCTATACACCCGCTGAACTCCTGGCGCTGCCAGAAGCCCAGCGCAACCCCCTAGGCGATGGCCCCTTTCGTGTGGTTGAATGGGTGGATGGCGAATACCTGCGCCTGGAACCAAATCCTTTTTACTAC
>CAYONK010000149.1:7414-9009 GCA_964405285.1 uncultured Ardenticatenaceae bacterium | reverse complement strand
GATTACCGCCGGGGCCAACGGCCGTCACCGATACGCCCGCCAGACCCGTCTCGCCCAGCCCCAAACGGCCGTCGCCGTCGCCGTCGTACCAGACCAGACCGGCAAAATTCGGCCGTTCCCAGATGGCGACGGGCATAGTGAAGGTAGCGCTGCTGGTGGGGTTAACGGCCGTGACCGTCGCCGTATACACCCCGGCCGTGGCGTAGATATGCTCCACGTGCGAGCCATTGGCGCTGCCGCCGTCGCCAAACTGCCAGAAGTAGAAGACGTTGCTGCCCTCGCTGACGGCCGCCGAAAAGAGAACCGCTTCCCCGGCAAACACCGGGCCGCTGTTGGCCGCCTGCAAGCCGGTAATGGCGTCATCGGGCGGCGGCGGCTCGCTGACGCGACGAATCATCACCTGGTTGCCCTGGTAGAAAGGTTGGAAATAAACATCTTCGGGCAAGACGGTCACCTCGCTGAAAAAGCCGATGCAGCCCTGGCTGCACGTCAGGATGGTAAATTCCGTGCCCATCTCCGGCTCATAACCGTCTACCAGACGAATGTCCAGCAGGCCGTCTACCAATGCCTGACCGCTGACGGCCACCTGATCATGGCCGCTGCCGGGAGTTGTGCCGCTGACCAGTTTGGTGATCTGGCGGCTGTCGGCGTTCATGGTCAAATCGCCCGTAATGCTGATCTGGCCCGCCTGTGGCGGCGTACCAGAACCGGGCGCGATATTGTTGTTGGTGACAAGGGAAGCATCAATAACGCCTGTGCCTAGCAGCCGGGCAAACGGCTCAAACTGAATGGTTTCGTCGCTTTCTACCAGCCCCTCGTCGAGAATGAGCCAGGCGCCCTCCCACGTTTGGGTGGCGCTGGCATGGCGGCGGAAGGCGAGGCTGCCTTCCTCAACATCGATCAGGCCGCTGTTTTCGATAATGATGCCGGTGACGGTCGCCTCACCCGCGCCACTCTTGAGCAGTGTGCCTTGATTGATGAAACGGCCGTTGGGCACATCTTGTGCGCCGAAGCGATAATCCAGATTCAGTGCCCCTTCCAGTTCGAAGGTGGCTCCCGGCAGGTTGTAGAAGCGCGACTGAGAGCGTTTTAAGTAAAACTGACCGCCGCTGTAAACCGCGTGCCCATGATTGATGACAATGCCATCCCGATTGATAAGGGCGGGGCCGTGGTCAATCAGGATGCCGCCCAGGGCATGAACCGTGAACGGGTCCGTATTGTTGGAAATTACCGTGCCAACCTGGCCAGCGCGCCAGTGGAACAAGCCGTTGACGGTCAGGGAGCCGTTGGCGCGGCCCTCAATGGCCGTGCCCGAAGCGGCGCCATCCAGCAGCAAATCGCCGGTGTGGGCCTGGTTGCCGTTGAAATTGACGAAGCATTGGGGGCAGGCCAGGCGGGTACGGCCACTAATATTGAAGGTCGCCCCGTTATCCAGCGTCCAAAATATCCAGTTAGAGGCGCTGTTGTTCCGAAAGCTGACATTGCCCTCGCCGGTGATACTGCTCGTCGGCCCAAAGCGCTGGGATTCCCAAAACTCCAGCAGGGTATCTGCGGCGAGTTCAAACGCGCCGCTGTGTGGGTCGCCGTAACTGCCG
>CAYONK010000149.1:2922-7314 GCA_964405285.1 uncultured Ardenticatenaceae bacterium | reverse complement strand
GTGCCGTCGCTGATAACGGCCGTATCCCCCACGCCCGGCGCGCCGCCGTCGCAGCCGCTCCAGTTGGCCGGGTCGCTCCAGTCGCCGTCGCCGCCGAACCAGGCGCAATCGGCCGCCTGGACGGGCGCATAAATGAGAAAAAAGGCAAATACCAACAGGGCGCTCAAAACGAGAATGGTGCGTTTCATTATTTGTTTTCCATATTAACTGTATGATTCATAACATTACTGGCTTCCTGCGGCTCTACGGCGCCCGCCAGATGGGTCAGCAGCGCTTCGAGCGAGGTAAAACTGCGCCGCTCGCCGCTGTGCGGTTCTTCCAGGACGATACGCAGCGGAGCCGGTTCGCTGGTCGCGCTATCCGCCTCTTGCCAGAGGCGCAGCATAAAGACGCGGTAGAAGTTGAGGGAATTCATCTCACTGGCTGCTGGTTATGAACGGTAAAAACAGGTCGAAATCTTCGCCAATAATCGGTGGTTCGGTTACTGGCGCGCCGCCGCACCAGTAGCCGCTGCACAATAACAGGTCGTTTTCCACACTCCCGGCAACCGGCTGACCGGTGGCGCTGCGCAGCGTCAACCCGCTTTGGCTGACAATGCCGCCGCCGCCGCTAACAAGAGTGCGGGATAACGCTGTTCCGTCGGCCATGACAACGCCTAATCCCATTAACGCCAGTAAAAGAATGAGGCCCAGCCAGAGCGCTTTTCTCTTTTTAATCATCATGATTCACTCCTTTGTAAATGTAGGGCTGTAAATGTAGGGCGAACTTTCCAGTTCGCCCTACTATCTGGCTATTAGTTGCAGGCGGCGGCGACCGTCGTGCCGTTGCTCAGCGGCAGCCAGGTACCCCAGGCAAAGTTGTGAACGCAGCGCAGCCCTGTGCCCACCCCGGTAAATTTGTTGCCCACGTAAGTAAGGCCTGATGTGGCTACAGAAATACTGCCCGAAGCGTCAATTTCAAAGAGGAACGCGCTGCCGGTACTGCTCACGCGAATCTCTGAGTTTTCGACTCTGGGATGACCATTTTGCAGCAGGGCAATCCCGCGATGGCCGCCGCAGATGTGGCTGTGGCGAATGTCAGGCGTGGCCTGGTTAAGCTGCATGCCAAAGCCTGTGCCGTTGTTGTCGGTACAGTTTTGCACGGTACTGTTAGCCCCGCCCAGGAAAATGCTGTTCAAAATAAGCGCCTGGGGAAAGCCGCCGCCCGCGGTGTGGACGCTGGATAAACCGGCATTAACGGCCGTGCCGAAGCCGGTAGCTCCACTGGCCTTAAAACTACTATTCTTGATAGTCGGCGCGGCGCTGTTAAGGTGAATGCCGCTGCGACCGCCGCCGGTCCCGCTGCCGCTTACCAGGACGTCTATATTGTCAATAACGGTGTCCCGGTTGCCGCCGGACAGATAGACGCCATAGCTAATAGGGCCGCCGCCCGTATTCTGGACGCCCAGATTGCTCAGATAGCTGTTTGGCAACATGTAGATCGTCGCTGCATTTTGGTTTGGCGTTGCGCTGCCCCGATTGGAGGTGATTATGGTTGTCCTGGGGCCATCCCCTTGCAGATGGACGTAACTAGGTATTTCCACCAGGTTATCTTCCTCATAAATGCCGGGGGCGACGCGCACCAGGTAACGATTATTTTCTGAGGCGTCGCCAATGCTGTTCAGGGCGGCGGCCACTGAGGTGAAATCGCCGCCTGATTTAGCCACCACAATTACATTCTCGTAACTGCCAAAGTCGGGTGGATCGGTCACGCCACTCCAGGGCACGGAAGCGGCCTGGAAAGCGTAGGGCGCGGCGCCCAACAACTGGCGGGGAAAGTTGACAAAACCAGAACCGACGTCAACGCTGGTTTGCAGGTAGCGGGTCGGACCAGCGAAGGCGTCGGGGCCAAGGGGGCAGCCAACGCTACAGTTACCGTTGCCCAACATCACAGCAAAAAAGCCCTGGCTGACGGGTACGTTGTTGTGGGTCTCTTCCCAGATGGGGCTGCCGCCGGAAACGGCCGTGTACACCCCAAAACGCATATCATAAGCGCCATCGCTGAGGGGATCGCCCCCATTATCGGCCAGGAACCCCTGGTGGCTAATGAAAGCGGGCGCGCCGCCGCCGCTGGTATAGCTGGCCAGCAAATCATCTGAACGAAGCAGGGTCAGGACGGCCAGCGTCGTCAAAACGGATAGAAAGATGGTTATTATTTGCTTACGCATTGTTTTCTCCTTTATAAAAACAGTAACAACGAAAGTTCTATCCATCCTACCGGACGGCCGTGTAGCAATCGTGTATTTTTCGTGTATTTGCTTACCGGCGGCGGCTGTGATCTGGTAAGATTGCCATATGACCCACACAATGAAAGACCCCTTGCAAATCCGCTGCCTGGGCCAGACGAAAATCCTGCTAAACGGCCGTTCCCTGTCCGGCCTCTTGTTACGCAAAGCCCAGGCCCTGCTCATCTACCTGGCGCTGGAACCGGGCCGCCACGAGCGGGACACGCTGGCCGCTTTGCTGTGGAGCGATTTGCCTGCCGACAAGGCGCGGGCCAATTTGCGCACCGCCCTCAGTCGTTTGCGCCCCCATCTCGCCGCTTACCTGGAGAGCGATCATCGCACTGTCGCCTTTGACCCCGCGCCCGGCGTCTGGCTGGACGTCGCCCAATTTGAGCGGGGCGCGGCCGGGACGGCGACGGCCGCGCGGCGGGAGGCGTTGACCCTTTACCAGGGGGATTTTCTAGCCCAGTTTCCGGTGCGGGACGCCTTGCTGTTTGAAGAATGGGCGCTGCTGCGGCGGGAACGGCTGCGCGGTCTGGCGTTAGACGCTCTGGGAAGCCTGGCTGAGTCGGCCGTAGAAGCTGGCGATTACGCCCAGGCCATGGCCGACTGGCAGCGGCTGCTGGCTCTCGATCCCTGGCGCGAGGCGGCTCATCGCGGGCTGATCCGCCTGCTGGCTGCGACCGGCGACCGGGCCGCCGCCCTGGCCCAGTTCGAGCGCTGCCGCCAACTACTGCTGGAGGAGTTGGCGGTTGAACCCGCCCCGGCGACCGTCGCCTTGTACGAGCGGGTGAAGGTGGGCGAGCTATCGGCTGATGATGGGCGTGGCGTGGCGTTGGCGGAGGTGACTCGGCAGACGCCATCCCACAATTTACCGGCGGAGACGACCCCTTTTGTCGGCCGTAAAGCCGAATTAGCCCAAATTGGCGAAATGCTGGCTAACCCGGACTGTCGCCTGCTGACTCTGTTTGGGCCGGGCGGGATGGGCAAGACGCGGCTGGCGTTGCAGGCGGCGCGTCAGGCGCAGACTTCTTTTGCGGATGGGGTTTTCCTGGCGCGGCTGGAGGGGTTCGAAACGGCCGATCTACTCATCCCGGCCATTGTGGACGCCCTGGGTTTATCTTTGTCCGACAAACAATTGCCCCAGGCGCAGTTGCTGGCCTACCTGCAAGAGCGACAACTGCTGTTGGTGTTGGATAACTTTGAACATCTGATGGCCGCGGCCGATTTGCTGGTGGAGATGTTGGAAACGGCCGTTGGCCTAAAGCTGCTGGTCACCTCCCGCGAGGCGCTGAATTTGTACGAGGAGTGGCTGTTGGCAGTCGAAGGACTGCCCGTCCCGCCGCCAGATGAGGAGACCGAAAGCGACCAATTCGACGCGGTGGCCCTGTTTGCCCAACGCGCCCGGCGGCGGGATTTGCGCTTTTCATTGGCGGGGCAGGAAACAACCGTGGCTGACATATGCCGCCAGTTAGGCGGGATGCCGTTGGCTATCGAGCTGGCCGCCGCCTGGGTGCGGACCATTCCCCCCGCCGAGATAGCCCGCCAACTGGCCGCTAACCGGGAATTGCCCGCCAGCTCCTGGCACAATGTTCCGGATCGCCACCGGAGTATGACGGCCGTTTTTGACTATTCCTGGGAACTGCTGCGGCCGGCCGAACGGCGGTTGACCCGCCGTCTCTCCGTTTTTCAGGGCGGCTTTAGCGCGGCGGCGGCCAGCGACGCGACCGGCGCGACCCGGCGCGATCTGTCGGCGCTGGTGGATAAGGCGCTGCTGCGGTTGACGGTTAACGGCCGTTACGAGTTTCACCCCCTGACCCGCCAATATGCCGCCGCCCGGCTGGCCGCCCAGCCCCAGGAACAGGCGGAGACGCAGGCCAGACAGAGCCGCTTCTTTGCCGCTTTTTTGCAGGCGCGGGAACCCCATTTGCACGACGAGCGGCAGCAAATAGTTCTGGACGAGGCGTATCAGGAGATGGGCAATATACGCGCCGGTTGGCAGTGGGCGCTGGCCCAGGGGGATACGGCCGTTCTGACCGCATACCTGGAAACGATGGCCAGCCTCTACTTGGCCCGCAGCCAGTTTGATGAAGGGCAGACGGTGTAGCGTCGGGCGGCGGTTGCCCTAC
>CAYONK010000149.1:0-2912 GCA_964405285.1 uncultured Ardenticatenaceae bacterium | reverse complement strand
AAGCAGCGTTGACTGCCCGGCTGCTGACCTGGCAGGCGCGGTTTGAGATGGTATTGGGCGCCTATGAAACGGCTGAAGCTTGTTTGCAAACGGCCGTTTCCTTACTGCGCCCGCTACCAGAGCCAATCCTGTTGGGGCGGGCCTTAAGCGGCGGCCTGGGGCAGCTTTATCTGCGCCAGGGGGAGTTGGTCCGCAGTATTGCCGCACTTCAGGAAGGATTTCCCCTCTTAGAAGCGGCCCAGGATTGGCCCGGCCAGGCAGAGACGCTGCTGCACCTCAGCACTGCGCGCAGCTTCCTGGCAGAAAGCGACGACACGGAAGCAGAGCAGGCGTTAACCATTTACGAACGGCTGGGCGACCGGCGGGGGATGGTGCGCGTCCTGATCCATTTGGGCAATGGGGACAATGCCCGCGGCGACTATGATTTGGCCGCCAGCCATTACCAGCGGGCTTTAAGCCTGAGCCAGGAAATTGGCGACCGACAGACGGAGGCTTCCTGCCTGATTAATTTGGCTGTCATTGCCAAGCGGCGGCAAGAGTACGAGAAATCCCGCGACTTAAGCCAGCGCAGTATGGGCCTGTTTCGGGAGACGGGGGCGCGGCTGGGGCTGGCGGCCGCCCTCAACAACCTGGGCGATCTGGCTCGCCTGACCGGGAAGCCAGAGGCGGCGCAACGCTGGTATACGGAGAGCCTGACCATCCGCCGCCAGGCCGGTGATCGGCTGGGGGAAGGGGTGCTGTACCACAATTTGGGCCGGGCCGCCTTGGACCTGGGCGATGGGGCGGCGGCCAGAGCGTATTTGAAGGATGGGCTGACCATTGCCGTTGCCATTGACTCGAAGCTGCTGCTGATGCAGATGTTGGTGGGCGCAGCCCATTACCTGGCCCAGGCGGGCGAGCGGGCGCGGGCGGTGGGCCTACTGGCGCTGGTGGGCAGCCACCCGGCCAGCAATGAGCAGGCGCGAGCGGAGGCGGCGGCTTTGTGGGAACGGTTGGCGGGGGAACGGCCGTTGGGGGGTGCGGCAGCCGGCAACTTGAGCCAGGTGGTGGCGGAGTTGTTGGAAACGTTTTAAATGTTTGCCCGTTAATCTGGGCGTTATTTGCGCCAGGGAGGAGAGAACGGCCGTTACGTCTCCCCCACCGGGCCACCCCACCCCATCTCGTTCAGTTGTATCTATGAACGCGCGCGGAGGCAACTGGCAGTTGGGGGAAAACGGCCGTTCTTCCTCCCATTTGGTGACTGTCATTTGTTATCAGTTTGTGAGTTGGGGCTGGCTGAAAAACCTTTTTGGACCCATATGTACGGGGATGGGGAGGCGGAAAATGGGGGGAATGGAGGGGGGAAACGGTCGTTTGTGAGACAGCAGTATGGCTGGTAAGCGGCCGTTTTGCGAGCATCCATCGCGGAAGACAACGGCCGTCGTCTTAGCCCAAGCAAGGCTGGTGACAACCGTCGAGCAAAGTAACCGCGCCACAATCTCTCCTCAAAGCTGCAAACAGACAAGTTTATTGGCGGCCATGGGAACCGCGCCAAGTCCGATTAATTTTGAGTCAATGCGCGGGGGAAACAAAGCGATCGTGCATCTCAAAAAAACAAATGCGAAGGAAGGCAACCACCAATATGACCATGACTACCTGCGGTTAAATGACATCTATGGCGCATCGTCTTCAATTCCGGCGCCTGCCTCTAATTCCGCATGTTCTCCACCCTCAAGAAAAGAAGCGCTGCTTACAACAGATTCCCCAGTTATTTCCTCAAACTGCCTTCTGAGCTTACCGGCTCCCTCCCCTCCCTTAACGGCCGCTTCAAGGTTTTCGGGGAAATTTTGGGCATCTGTTTTTCTGATTTCCGTTGTTGTCATGTCTTCGCCCAAGATTGTAAAAGCCAATTCTCGTGGTGTCATTTGATCACGTAATTCGCCCTTTCCCATGCCTTTCAATTCTTTGTGTTCCCGCACAGAAACCTCAAATACTCCTTCATGGACTGTATTGGTCAAAATCCCATATTCACGCCCCTGAACTCCCCGCTTTTCCCACTCATCTGTGAGTTCATTACGTGTGGCGACAGATGCCAGGCGTGCGTGAATCCATTCCTCTGAACGACCCAACCGACGATACCTTTCTCGTTCACGCTCAATTGGATCGCGTCGAAGTTCGTCTATGCGTCTGCTGGCTGTTTCAGCCATCCATAGTTTAAGACGTTCAATCGCTTCATTGTCCGATTGGATGTCCTGTATGATCCGCAAGATGCCGGTCTGATTGGCGCAATCAAACTGGTAGGTACGGTTATTACTTGGCTGCTTAAAGGGGAACTTTACGATGAAATCGTAAAGTTCTTCGCGACCGAGCTTATCTGCCTGTCGCTGCACCCGGCGTTTAATATCTGTCCAATATCGGGAGGGATTTTGAGTGTGAGTAAGTTTTTCAATAACATCAACAACAACGTAATACCAACTCTCTTCGTCCTCGACAAACACCTTTCTTACTGAATCAAACTCCCTAGTTGGCTCAATGTCGTTCGTCATGGTTTACATCCTCTTGGCATTTAGGCAACTCCCAATTGCCCGGAAATTGTAGCACAGATGTTCAACTCTCATCAACTTACTGGGAACGCCAACGCCTTTGGGCCTCACGATATTAAAACCAGGCCCCCAGGTTCCCGTAGGTTTGCCACTTTCCTTTGCGAAAGCCTGCGGCGAATCTGTCTGGACCCACTGCGTCTTTTTTCGTGAGTGGCCAGACGTGGCCTCAGGCCAGAAAGCGCTTGTCCCGGCGTTGCAGACGGGAGGTGAACCGCCATCCGTCAGACCGGCACACCCCTCGTTCTGCCAGGCCGAACTCCTTGACCGTTATCCGCTCTCTGCTTTCAGCGAAAGACAAGCGGGAGAAACAGTTCCAGAAAAGGTTCGGAT
>CAYONK010000148.1:0-9012 GCA_964405285.1 uncultured Ardenticatenaceae bacterium | reverse complement strand
CCCCGTCACCGTCTCCCCCGGAATCGCGTCAAATTGCAGCCGCGCCGCGTCCCCGGCGTCCACAAAGGCCACGTCTAGCTCTGTCAGGTCCGTCGTCTTCACCCGCCAGGCGGAGAAATCGGCCAGCGTCAGGGCCGGCGCGCCCAGGCCCACCAATTCACCCACGTTCACGTTCAGGCGCGAGACTGCGCCGCTGAAGGTGGCGCGGAGCGTCATCCGGTCCAGGGCGAGCTGCGCGGCGGCCACGCCAGCCTGAGCCTGCGTCACGCCCGCTTCGGCTTGAATGAGCGCGGCTTCGGCTTCGGCAACGGCCGTTTCCGCCAACGCCACCCCCACTTCCGCCTGCCGCACCCCCACCTCAGCAATGGCGATCTGCTCCGGCGTCGCCCCGGTCAGCAGTAAATCCAACTGCGCCTGGGCCAACTCCCGATTGGCGGCGGCCAACTCCACGCCGCCCTGCGCCGCCTGCCGCTGCGCCGCCGTTGGCCCGGCGCGTAAAGCGTCCAGTCCGGCCTGCGCTGCCGCCAGATTTTGCCGCGCTGCCTCCAGCCGGGCGCGCGTCGTCTCCTCCACCGTGCCGAGCAGCGGGCAAACCTCGCCCGACGGGGTATCAAAACAAGTTGTCAGGATGGTGTCATACTGCTCTTCCAGGCTCCGCACCTCAGCGGCGGCGGCGGCCACCTGCGCCTCCGCGCCGCGAATTTGCGCCGTCGTGCCCACGTTCAACGCCGTGTCGCGCTGCCCGATGGCCTGGTTGACGGCCGCCTGGGCCGCCACCAGTCGGCTCTCCGCGGCGGTGATCTCTTCCGGCCGCGCCCCAGACTGCGTCAGGGTCAGGTTGGCCTGGGCTGCCACAAGCTGCGCCTCAGCCGTGCGAATGCTCGCCTCGGCCAACGCCAGTTGGTTCTGCGCCAGGGTCACGCCGGTCTGGGCGGAGGCCAGCCGCGCCTCGGCCTGACGTAGGGCCAGTTCCACCTCGGCGCCGTCCAGACGGACGAGCGGATCGCCCTCCTGCACCCGGTCCCCTTCGGCCACCAGCAGTTCGGCCACCAGCCCGCCCGTCTGGAAAGCCAGGTCAACAAAGAAAAGGGGGACCACTTCGCCCTCAGAACTGACCGTACGGGCGGTGGTTTGGGCGGATGGGGCGGCGGAAACGGCCGTTGTCCCCCCGCGCGGTTGCAGCAAAATCGCCCCAAGCAGCAGGAGCAGCGCTCCGAAAATAATCAATCGTTTACTCATCAGATTATGTCCTCAATAGAGAGTGGAGATTGGGAGATTGGAGATTGGAGATTGGACGAATCTCCAATCTCTAATCTCTAATCTCTAATCCCCCAATTCTCAGGGTGTTGTGTCAATGCTCACAAACGCGGTCATCCCCCAACGCAGGGGCAGCGTCACATTCTCCGGCAGGTCCAACGTCACGCGGTAGGTCACGTCGCCGCGCACCAGTTCGGCGTTAGAGGCGATGTCCACCACCACGCCGCGCAGCGTTTCGCCGGGGAAGGCGTCTATCGTTACGTCGGCGGTAAAGCCGTTGGCGATGTTGACCACGCCAATCTCCGAAAGGTCGGTGGTCTCAATCTGCCAGCGGGAAAAATCGGCCAGGATCAGCGCCGGGATGCCGGGGTTAACAATCGCCCCAACCTTCACGGGGATGGCGGCCACCGTCCCGGCGAAGGGAGCGGAGAGGGTACGCCGTTCCAGGGCGGTTTGGGCGGTTTCCAGAGCAGCCTCGGCTTCGCTGATGGCGGATTGGGCGCGGAGAACGGCCGTTTCCGCCTGAACAATCCGCAACTCCGCCTCCGCCGCCCGGTTCTGCGCCTCGGCGACAGCCGCCTGGGCTACCGCGATCTGCTCCGCCCGCGCGCCCGCTTGCAGCAAAGCCAACTGCGCCTGCGCCGCGTCGCGCTGCCCTGTCGCCGCCTGCACCGCGCTGTTCGCCGCCGTCTGCGCCGCAGCGATGGGTCCGGCGCGCAGTTCATCCAGCGCCGCCTGCGCCGCGTTGATATTCGCCTGGGCGGCGACCAATTGCAGCCGCGCCTGTTCCCGCGCCCCTTCGTCAGCGTCGGTGTTTTGCGCCAGCGGCTCAAACTGGCGTTGGGCGATGAGGAATTGGGCCTGGGCGGCCGCCAGCCGCGCCTCAGCCGCCTCAACCTGGGCGGCGGTCGCCCCTTCCAGGGCGGCCGCCCGGCTGCCGCTGGCCTGGGCGATGCCTGCCTGGGCTACCGCCACCCCCTGCTCGGACAGGGCGATTTGCGCCGCTGACGGGCCAGCTTCCAGCAGGGCCAGGTTGGCCTCGGCGGCCATGATACCCACTTCGGCCGCTTGCAGACCGGTCTGGGCGGCCAGGAGGTTGGCGTTGGCGGTGCTGAGATTGGCGTTGGCCTGGGTCAGCCCCGCCTCGGCCTGGGTGATGGCTAACTGCTGGTCGGCCGTGTCCAGACGCAGCAGCGGCGCGCCGGCCGCTACCATCTCCCCCTCAGCCACCAGCACTTCCACCAATTGGCCGCCGGTGAGGAAGGCGAGGGTGGCGTAATCGAGCGGCGTTACCTGGCCCTCGGCTGTCACCAGGTCCAGGCCGGTGTTGACGCTGAGGGTGTTGGGATTAACGGCCGTTGTCTCAGCCGTCGCCTCCGCTGCTGGCTCCGCCACCGGAGATGGCACAATAAATTGCTGGTAGGCAAAATAACCCGCCACCAGCAAAACAACAATCACGCTGACGCCAATCAGGGCGCGTTTTATCGTCATAGAAGGTCTCCGTTGAAAAGTTGGTTATTGGTAGCTGGTGGCTGGTAGCTGGTAACGGAGGCCACCAGCCAACTAGTCACTAGCCACTAGCCACTACTTACCGCTTCCGCTCGTCTACAATTTCGCCGTCGGCGATGGTGATGGTGCGATGGACGCGGTTCGCCAGTTCGCCATCATGAGTCACCATCAGGATAGTTTTGCCGTCGGCGACTAAATTCTCGAAGAGGCGAAAGACGGAATCGGCCGTTTTTGAGTCCAGGTTGCCTGTTGGTTCGTCGGCGGCCAGGATGGGCGGGTCGTTGGCCAGGGCGCGGGCGATGGCTACCCGCTGCTGCTGCCCGCCGGACACTTCCGAAGGCAGTTTGTAGGCGTGGTCCACCATTTCCACCTGATCCAGCAGGTGGAGGGCGCGCTCTTTGCGCTCTTTCAGGTTGTACAGGTTGCGGAAATCCATCGGCAGCATCACATTTTCCAGGCAGGAGAGCATGGGCAAGAGCTGGAAGAATTGGAAGATGACGCCGACGTTTCGGCCGCGCCATTCGGCCATCGGCCCTTCGCCCAGGTGGTGGATGGCCTGGTCGCCGACGAAAATTTTGCCGGATGTGGGGCGGTCTATGCCGGTGATCATGTTGATCAGGGTAGATTTGCCGCTGCCCGATTTGCCGACGACGCTGACGAATTCGCCCCGGTCAATTTGCAAATCTACCGCTTTGAGCGCGGGGAACTCTCCGGCCGGGGTGCGGTAGGTTTTTACCACCTGATGCAAATCAATCAGGTGGGTCGGTTTATAGCCGTTGGCGGCAGCGCCGTTGGTGTGGGGTTGGAATAGTTTTTTGAACATGGTTTTTTTAGTCGAGTAGTCGTGTAGTCGAATAGTCGGGTGGCTGGCTAACCAACTAGCAAATCAGCCAACTAGCAAACTTCCCCCTTTATTCGTAGGCCAGTACCTCGCGGATGGTGAGGCGGGAGGCGCTGCGGGCTGGCCCCAGGGAGGCCATTGTGCCCAAGATGCTGATAGCGATGAACCAGCCGATCATGCCGCTGTAGGAGAAGGCGAAATCGAGTGGGGAGCCGAGCAAGGCGGTTCCTACCAGGTCGCTGAGCAGGCGGCTGAAGGGCAGAGAGAGGACACTGCCGAAGATGAAGCTGATCCAGCCGATGAGGATGCCTTCGGCCAGGACAATCAGGCGCACGGAGCCATCGGAGGCGCCAATGGCCCGCAAGACGCCGATCTCGCGGATGCGTTCTAGCACGTTGATGCTCATGGTGGTCGTCAGGCCCAGCCCGCCGACGGTGGCGAGCAAGGCAGCCATGAGGACGAGAAAGCCGACGACGATGTTGAATTGGAAGTCGGCCTGGGCGCGGATGGCGGCGGTGGATCGGGTGCTGTCTACGCGCACCCCGGCAGCCTGATAGCGGGCGGCCAGCAGATTGGCGAGCGCTTCCTGCCCGGCCTGGTCCAGAGATTCGCCGCGGACGCGGACGCTGTTGGCCTGGTCTATGCTGCGATTGGTGTAGGCGTAGTCGGCTTCGGAAAGGTAGATGGCCGGGCCGCTGGCGGTGCTGCGGACGACGCCGACGATCTGCCAATCGTTTTCCCGGCCGTTGATTTTCAGGGTGAGGGTATCGCCCAGGCGCAGGTCTGGCTCTTCGTCCATGAAGGCGGTGTTGACGGCGATGGCGTAGGGGTCGGTGGGTTGGAGCCAACGGCCGTTTTCCAGCGGCGGGGCCATCATCCCAGACTCTATCGGGGCGGCCTGGAGGCTGACCGAAACACCGTCTTGGCCGCCGGGTCGCACCCGCCGGGCGGAGGTGGTGGTCCAGGATTCAACGGCCGTTACCCCCGGCGTATCCAGGGCGATTTGCTCAATTTGCGCCAGGCGATAGGGGCGGTCGAAAGTGACCCGCGCGTCATACTGGTGGAAAAGCAAAAAGTTGTCCAGCGTCCGGGTCATCGAGTCGCGCACGCTGAGGACGGCGATGAAGAGCGCCGTACCGAGGATAAGCGTGGCCAGCGTCAGGGCGAGCCGCCCTTTGCGCCGGACGGTGTTGCGCAGGGAGATGATGAGCGGCCGCTGCACCGGCAGCCGTTCTTGAATGGCGGCGAAGGTCCGTTCCCAAAAGCCTTTGCTGTACCCCTGGCTGATACCCAGGCTATTGAGCGCCTGATGGGTTGTGATGCGCGCTCCGTTGAGGACAGGCCAAAGGGCGGCCAGCAGCGGGACCAACAGCCCGACGGCCAGTTGTAGCAAAATGATGGAAAGGGGCACTTGCTGATTGAGAACCTGGAAATTTAACAGCCCGGCGACGAAATCGCGGACGAGATATTGGGCCAGCCAGATGCCCAGGGGCATACCGACGGCCAGCGCCATCAGGCCATAAATCAGCACAGTCACCAGGTACATGCTGATGATCTGCCGCCGTCTGGCCCCGACGAGTTTCATCACACCGATCTGCCTGGTGTGTTGGCTGAGCAGGGCGGAGATGGTATTGACGACCAGGAAGCCGGAGAGGAAGAGGATGAGAACGCCAAAGACGAGGATGAGCAAAACGAGCGTCTCGATGATGGTTTCGGCCCAATGCTCACCCGGTTCGGGGATGGTGGTGGAGAAAACTTCACGGCCGTTCCGCTCCAGGCGGTCTTGGATGGCTTCGGCAACGGCCGTTATGTGCGCTTTGTCCGCCCCATTTTCGGCGACGATGAAACGGAGTTCGGTGTAAAAACGGCCGACGCCCAATCCTTCCATCGTCTCCGGGGTGACGTAGGCGAAGGCGCGGTTGTTGATCTCGGCGGCGGGAACGTGGCTGTCGTGGACGCTGCCGACGACGAGTAATTCCTTGCGGGAACCATTGTCCAGTTCGATGAGCAAGCTCTCTTCCAGGTTGGCCTGGAGGAAGTCGAAGGAGAAGCGTTCGACGAGCAGTTGTCCCCGGCGGGGAGACTCTTGCCCGGCAATTGGGTTAACGATGTCGAGTTGGGCGGCGGAGAAGTCGGGAACGGCCGTTAACACCACTTCCCGCCATTCATTCTCCCCCACCACGGCCCGGACGCGCAGCGAACGCCGCCCTTCAGCCACCGCCACCTCTGGCATGGCTGCCACCGCGCGGATAATGTCATCATCCAACGGCGAGGTGTAAAGCGTGCCAGAAGCGGGACGGCTGGCAGCGTAATCGCGGCGCAGTTCACGCAGCAAAATATGTTGAGCAGTGGCCACCAGGCCAACGGCAAATACGCCGACGGCGATGGCGGCGACCACCAACAAAGTCCGCGCCTTGTTGCTCCATAAATCTAATAATACTTTACGCCAACGAACACCCATTATGTTATGGCTCCTAAAAGTGGCTACTGCGTGCAGGCCAAGAAGGATTTTACCGGCATTTGTGACAAAAGGCGCAAGATGTTTAGCTTTTGTTAACTGAAGAGTGAGTTGGTTGACTGGCTATACCCGACAAGGGCATAAACTGACAGTATCATGGAGTGGCAAGTTACAAAGTTACAGGTTACAAGTTACAAGCCACTCTGGTAAAAACCACCTGTAACCTGCAACCTGTAACCTGCAACCTGCGGGTCTCTCGGCAGGCTTCGTCATCACCGAAAAGACGAAATATCTGTCAATTCATCAGCCTGGTCTGCCCGGCTTTTTTTGCCCCGCCCGACGGCCGAACCAACCCAACCCAACAAACAGCGGCAAAATAATCAGCGAAGCGCACACCCCAGGCCGCGCCGGGGCCGGTTCGGCGACCGGTTCTGGCGTGTTAGGGGCGGGGATGGGAGGAACGGCCGTTTCCCCCTCACCACCACGCTCCACCGGCAAAACCACCGCTTCCACACCTTCACCTTCCGCCACCACCTCATACGCCTGATCATCCACCACCAGCAGCACCCGCGGACCCAGCGCCAGATAGTGCCCCACCTCCGGCCGCGCCGCCAGCAAGTCGAAGTAGGCATCGCTGGCAAAGCCGACCGGCTGCGGCGTGTGCCGGTCCGCGTCGTAGGCTGTGTCCAGCCAGACCCCATCGCGCAAGACGAAGGTTTTGCTGCCCACCAGCCGCACCTGCTCCGTCAATGGCGCGGGTTGGCCGCTGCCAGGGGCCGAGGCGACCATCGTCGGCAGGGCGATTGGCGCTTCAGCCGCCGCCATGTCGGCCGAGGCCGCCGCCTCTTCAACCATATCGGTGACGGAGCGCGGCGCGGCCGCCTCATTCGCCACCCCTGCGCCCAACGCCTCGCGCCGGGTCTGGCTGAAGATGTCGTCTTCTTCAATCAGATAGCTCGTATACGGGGTGATGATGCCGTAGCGGATGCTCAGGTTGACGATGCTCTGAATCAGTTCCGGGTTGTCACCGTGCAGCCGAATCTCGCGCAGCAGGTGGCCGATGGCCCGCGTCGCCCAGAGGCGGGGGATGAATGCTTCGCCGCCGGCCGTCTGGAACTGGTTGTCTTCGTAGCGGAAGGTTTGGGAACGGCCGTTTACCTCCCCGCTCAACGTAATCGTCGCCAGGCCGCCTTCCCGATAGCGCCCCACCAGGGCCAACTGCGTCCCGGCAAACAGATCGGGCAGCGTGGCCGGATACAACTGCTCCACAATGACGCCGCCAAAATCCAGGGCCACATCCGTCAGCACCGGCGCGCTAATTTTGGCGTAGAAGCCGCTCACCGCCTCGTCAATCGCCTGGAACGGCCGCACGTAGGTCGTCAAGCCCCGGTGGTTTTCCGCCAGGGCGTCCAGCAAATTCGGGTCCACGTCGTCGCCCACGCCGAAGGCGAAGAGGCGGGCGTTGCCCGGCAGCGCCTCGCCGACCGCGCTCAACAGCCGGGAGGTGTCGGTGATCCCTTCTGTCGCCAACCCATCGGTGAGGAAGATGAGGGTTGTCGGCCGTTCCCGGTCCACCTGCGCCGCCGCTTCCAGCAGCGCCAGGCTGATGTTCGTGCCACCCAATGCCTCCAGGCTGTTGATGTAGGCGGCGTAGTTGCCCGGCTCGGCCGCCGTCACCAGGCCCGGCTGGTAGCTCCGCACCCCGGTGCTAAAGGAAACGATGTTGAAGCGGTCATCCGGCTGGAGATGCTCAATTACATAACGCGCCGCCTCCTTTGCCTGGGCCATCTTCTCCCCCTCCATGCTGCCGGAGGTGTCCAGCACCAGAATCACATCTTTGGCGACCACTTCGTCGCTCGTCACGCCGGGGGCGACCAGCAGCAGGAAGAAACCATCCTGCCCCGTCTCGCGGTAGCTGAGCAGATTCAGGCCAATCTCTTCCGGGCTGACGCTGTAATACAGCTCAAAATCCTGGTCGGCCACCACTTTGCTGCCCTCGAACCCGGCGACTGCCCGGAATTCCCCTTCGCGGCTGATGGCGACCGGGTGGCTGGGCGAGTAGATCGCCCGGATCGCCTCGTTGCTCTGCACGGCCACGCGGATGCTTTGCGTGTCCAGGGGCAGGTTGGTGTAGAGTTTGCTCGATTGGGGGTAGACGTAGTGGAAGAGGCCGTTAACGGCCGTTAACACCTGACTATACTCAATCTCAATCCGCCGTTCGTCGCGGGGCGGGATGGGGAAGACATTGGCCTGAATCGCCCCCGCCCCGACATATTCCAACAGCGCCGGGTCGCGCAGTTGGCGCACGATGTCATCATAAATTTGCCGCGCTTCCTCCCTTTCCAGAATTTTCGCCTCGATGGGCTGCCCATCCACCCACATGGTGAGTTGGCTGACGACCGCGCCGGGCGGCAGGGGGAAGAAGTAGGTCCCTTCCACCAGCCAATCGCTCTCGTTGACGAAAAGCTGGTCAATGCGGGTGGTGGCGACCTGATTGTTGATGGTCACGTCCACCCGCTGGTAGGCGATACGCAGGCCAGCGTCCGGCCGGGGCGGCGGCGGGATAGGGATGGGCCAGGGCGGCGGCACGTCCGGCTGGGCGTAAGCGCCGCCGCTGCCCAACAGCAGGGCAAACAGGGTAATCAGTAGGGCGATTCTTTTCTTCATCATTGCATCCTCCTGGCCTATGAATGGAATTCATAGGCTGATACCAAAAACGCGCTCAAGCGCGTTATGCGTCGCGTCCACAACGCGCCTCGGCGCGTTTCCTATATCAGCCGCCGATTTCCAATCGGTGGCTGCTTTTAAGACGCAGCCGGCCGAGATTATGTTCCCCACCTTTGGCAAGCCCCCTAAGGCGGGCTATCATTTGCTGAGTGATCCGCAGATTTCGCAGATGAACGCAGATTTTTTAAGCACAATCTGCGAAATCTGCGGATAAAAGCCA
>CAYONK010000147.1:4821-9029 GCA_964405285.1 uncultured Ardenticatenaceae bacterium | reverse complement strand
CAAAGCAGCCAACGTCTCGCTGGTAGGCATGGAAAAAATCGGGTCTGGTCTCGTCACCGTCATGGTGCGCGGCGACGTGGGCGCTGTCAAAGCGGCCACCGACGCTGGCGCTGCGGCGGCCAAACGGGTCGGCGAAGTCGTGTCCATCCACGTCATCCCCCGCCCCCATGCCGATACCGAAGCCTTACTGCCGTTGAAGGAGTAGCCTCGGCTGCCCTTCACCCAATCCGGGGTCCACGTGAAGGGCGTAGGCGGCCGCAACGCCGCCATGCGCCCCCACTGACCCAAAAAGTGAATCACAGAGTACGGATTATTCAGCAATCCGCATTCCGCATTCCTAAGGAGTGAAATTCAATGGATGACAAACTTTTAGACATGATTGTCGCGCAAGTGATGGACAAGGTCGGCAATAGCGCCCCAGCCGCGCCGGCCGCCTCCTTCGCCAACCCCGGCATGACCGAATTCGTCGGCACCGCCTTCGGTGACACCATCGGCATCGTCATCGCCAACCTCGACCCAGTAGTCCATGAAAAGATGGGCCTGGACGCCAAATACCGCTCCGTCGGCATCCTCAGCGCCCGCACCGGCGCCGGCCCACAAATCATGGCCGCCGATGAAGCCGTCAAAGCCACCAACACCGAAGTCGTGGCCATCGAACTGGCCCGCGACACCAAAGGTGGGGCCGGGCATGGCTCCCTCATCATCTTCGGCGCCGAAGAAGTCTCCGACGCCCGCCGGGCCATCGAAGTCGCCCTCAAAGACCTCGGCCGCACCTTTGGCGACGTCTACGCCAACGACGCCGGACACATCGAACTGCAATACACCGCCCGCGCCAGCTACGCCTGCGAGAAAGCGTTCGGCGCGCCCATCGGCCGCGCCTTTGGCCTCTGCGTCGGCGCCCCCGCCGGTATCGGTGTCATCATGGTAGACGCGGCCGTCAAATCGGCCGACGTAGACGTGATCGGCTACGCCACCCCAGCCAAAGGCACATCCTTCAGCAACGAAGTGATCGGCTTCTTCAGCGGCGACGCTGGCGCCGTGCGTCAGGCAGTTCTCACCGCCCGCGAAGTTGGCGTCAAACTCTTAGGCACGTTGGGCGATGCGCCGGCCTGCCTGGGCGTTCCCTACATCTAAACAGGCCCGGCCTGAGGAGGTACATGCACGATGGCTAAACGACAAAAACGATTCGAGGTTTTGGATGCGCGGGATGTCAACAAAGATGGCTTTGTGACCGAATGGCCCGAAGTTGGCTTAATTGCCATGGGCAGCCCCAACGATCCGCAACCCAGTATTAAAGTCGTCAACGGCGTCATCGTGGAAATGGACGGCAAGAAGCGCGAGGAGTTCGATTTCAACGAACTGTTCATCGCCAATTACGCCATTAACACGAAGGTCGCCGAAGAGATGATGGCGATTCCCTGTGTGGAGATCGCCCGCAAGATTGTAGACATCAACGTCCCCCGCGCCGAAGTGGTGAAAGTTTTCTCCGGCCTGACGCCCGCCAAGATCGCGGCCGTTATGGACGAATTAAACGTTGTCGAGATGATGATGGGCGTACAGAAGATGCGCGCCCGCCGCACCCCCGGCAACCAGGCCCACGTCACCAACTTGCAAGACAACCCGGTCCTGATGGCCGCCGACGCCGCCGAAGCCACCTACTATGGCTTTGACGAAATCGAGACCACCGTCGCCGTCTTCAACTACGGCCCGATGAACGCCCTGGCTCTGCTGGTTGGCGGGCAGGTCGGCCGCCCTGGCGCGCTCAGCCAGGACGCTCTGGAAGAGTCCATTGAGCTGCAACTGGGTCTGCGCGGCCTGACAGCCTACGCCGAAACCGTTTCTGTCTACGGCACCGAGAAGGTGTTTGTGGATGGCGACGACACCCCCTGGTCGAAAGGCTTCCTGGCCTCCGCTTACGCTTCGCGCGGTTTGAAGATGCGCTTCACCTCCGGCACCGGCTCTGAGGTTCAGATGGCCTACGCCGAGGGCAAATCCATGCTCTATCTGGAGATCAAGTGCGTCATGATCACCAAAGCGGCTGGCGTACAGGGCTTGCAGAATGGCTCGATTAGCTGCATCGGCGTGCCTGGTGGCGTGCCCGGCGGCATCCGCGCCGTATTGGCCGAGAACCTGGTGACAACCTGCCTGGACCTGGAAGTGGCGTCCGGCAACGACCAGACCTTCTCCCATTCGCCGTTCCGCCGCACGGCCCGGCTCATGGGCCAGTTCTTGCCCGGCACGGACTTCATCTTCTCCGGCTACAGCGCGGTCCCCAACTACGACAACATGTTTGCTGGTTCCAACTTCGACTCCGACGATTACGACGACTTCCTGCTCTTGCAGCGCGATCTGAAGGTAGATGGCGGCCTGCGCCCGGTGCGCGAAGAAGAGATCATCGAAGTGCGGAATAAAGCGGCCAAAGCGATTCAGGCGGTCTTCGCCGAATTAGGTTTGCCCGCCATCACCGACGCCGAAGTGGAAGATGCTACCTACGCCCACGGCAGCCAGGACATGCCGGAACGCGACAAGGTGCAAGACACCAAAGCGGCGCAAGAGATGCTCAAGCGCGGCGTGACTGGCGTGGACGTGGTGAAGGCGTTGGCCAAGCGCGGTTTCCGCGATGTGGCTGAGGCGGTGCTGAACATTCAGAAGCAGCGCGTTTCTGGCGACTATCTGCACACGTCGGCTATCCTGGATAAGGATTTCAACGTCGTGGCCGCGATCAACGACCTGAATGATTATCAGGGACCGGGAACCGGCTATCGTCTGCAAGGCGAGCGTTGGGAGCAACTGGCCAACATCCGTAACGCGATGAGTCCAGAGGACATTTAAGGAGCAAGATCCATGGCCCAAATAAATGAAGCACTGGTGCGCGACGTTGTCAAAGAGATTCTGGCCCAGGTTATGGCCGGGAACGGGACAACGGCCGTTTCCACCCCATCCGTATTCCCCGCCAACGGCGCAGCCAAGATGACCATGCGCGAAAGCGGCGAAGCCAGACAAGGCACCGCCGCCAACGAAGTCGTCATCGCCCTGGCCCCAGCCTTTGGTGACAAACTAAAGCAGCAAACCATCATCGGCGTGCCCCATGCCGTCGTCTTACGCGAGATCATGGCCGGCATCGAAGAAGAAGGCATGAAAGCCCGCGTCATCCGCGTCTGGCACACCTCCGACGTTGCCTTCATCGGCAAGCGCGGCGCCGAGCTGAGTGGTTCCGGCATCGCCATTGGTATCCAATCCCGTGGCACCACCGTCATCCACCAGCGCGACCTCTTTCCGCTGCAAAACATCGAACTGTTCCCCCAGGCCCCGGTGATCACCCTGGAGACCTACCGCAACATTGGCCGCAACGCCGCCCGCTACGCCAAAGGGGACTCCCCGCCGCCGGTCGCCCAGATGAACGACCAGATGGCCCGGCCCAAGTACCAGGCCATCGCCGCCGTGTTCCACATCCGCGAGACCGAATTCGTGGTGAAGGGCAAAAAACCGGTGGAATTGGAAGTTAGCTTTAGCTGAGTAGGACACAGATGAACACAGATGAACACAGATTTTTCCCAATCTGCGTCCTCTGCGTGAATCTGCGCCCTCTCTTCAAGGAGATCAGAACGTGGCACAACAAGATTTAATTGCGGCAATTGTAAAAGAGGTTCTGGCCGAGCTGAACAATGGCAAAGCGCCCGTCGCCGCGCCGGTTAGTGGCAACGGCCGTTCCCTCCACTACAAAACCGATTATCCCCTGTCCGAAAAACGGCGCGAACTGGTCAAAACCGCCACCGGCAAAACCCTCGACGACATCACCCTGGACGCCATCATGTCCGGCGCGGTAGAAGCGGACGAAATCCGCATCACCCCGCAGACGTTGGAATACCAGGCCCAAATCGCCGAGAGCATCGGCCGGCCGCAGCTGGCTGGTAACATGCGCCGCGCTGGCGAACTGACCCGCGTCCCCGACGAACGCATCCTGCAAATGTACAACGCCCTGCGCCCCAACCGCTCCACCAAAGCGGAACTGCTGGCCATGGCCGACGAACTGGAAAACCAATACCAGGCTAAAGTCTGCGCCGCCTTCGTCCGCGAAGCCGCTGGCGTCTACGAAGCCCGCGATGTGTTGAAGGAATAGTCGGGTAGTCGAGTAGTCGAGTAGTCTTGTAGTCAAGCAGTCCGCTGCCTGGCTCCTCGACTACCCGACTACCAGACTAACGACTACC
>CAYONK010000147.1:0-4721 GCA_964405285.1 uncultured Ardenticatenaceae bacterium | reverse complement strand
CATGATCCTCGCTGGCATAGACGTGGGTAACTCCACAACCGAAGTGGCAATCGCCAACGTAAGCGGCCGCCCGATCTTCCTGGGGACCAGCCGCGTACCGACTACCGGCATCAAAGGCACGCTCAGCAACATCCCCGGTATGGTAATGGCTCTGCGCCGGGCGGCCGAAGACGCGGGCATCAGCGTCCACGACATAGACCTGGCCCTGCTCAACGAAGCCACCCCGGTCATCGGCGACATCGCCATGGAGACGATCACCGAGACGATCATCACCGAATCCACGATGATCGGTCACAACCCCGGCTCGCCGGGCGGCATGGGCATCGGCGTCGGGCAAACCGTCCACATCAAGCACCTGGTCAGCGTGAAGCGAGGCGAAGCAGTCATCGTCGTCATCCCAAAGGACTACGACTTTGAACTGGCCGCCTCGCTCCTCCGCCGGGCGATGGAGGCGGGCGTAGACGTGCAAGGCGGCATCGTCCAATCGGATGATGGCGTGCTGATCGCCAATCGCCTGCCCCGCCCCATCCCCCTGGTGGACGAGGTTGGGCTGATTGACCATGTGCCGCTGAATATGCTGGCGGCCGTCGAAGTCGGCGAACACGGCCGGGTCATCCAACAACTTTCCAACCCTTATGGCATCGCCACCCTCTTCGACCTGACGCCCCAAGAGACGCAAATGGTCATCCCCATCGCCAAAGCGCTGATTGGGCTGCGCTCGGCCGTTGTCATCCGCACCCCAGAAGGGGACGTGAAGACGCGGCGCATCCCGGCCGGAACCTTGAAGCTGATCGGCGAGACGCACACCGTCACCGTAGAAATGGACGGCGGGGCTGACGCCATCATGGACGGGCTGAAACAGGTCAAACACCTGGTCAACGTCTCCGGCGAAGCGGGGACCAACGTCGGCGGCATGGTGGAGCGGGTGCGCCAGACCATGAGCGACGTAACGGAAAAGCCACTGCGCGAGATCAAAATCCGCGACGTGCTGGCCGTAGATTGCCTGGTCCCGCAGCAAGTTTCCGGCGGTCTGGCCCAAGAATTCTCCATGGAAAACGCCGTCGGGCTGGCCGTGATGGTCAACACCGACCAACTGCTCATGCAGCGATTGGCCCTCGCTCTGGCTCAGGAAGTTGGGGTGCGGGTGGAATTGGGCGGCGTGGAGGCCAATATGGCTATCCTCGGCGCGTTGACCACCCCCGGCATTGACACGCCGCTGGCTATCCTCGACCTGGGGGCCGGGTCTACCGACGCCGCCCTGATGGTGAAAGGGCAGCCGGTAAAGAGCATCCATCTGGCCGGGGCGGGCAACATGGTTTCCATGCTGCTGCAACGTGAACTCGATTTGCCCACCGGGACCAACGTGGACATCGCTGAAGAGATCAAGCGGTATCCGTTGGCGAAGGTGGAAAGTCTGTTCCACATCCGCAACGAAGACAATTCGGTGCGTTTTTTCAAAGAGCCGCTGGACCCGCGACTGTTTGGCCGGGTGGCGCTGATCACCAATGGCGGCCTCGTGCCCATCCCGACGCAGCACACCATTGAGCGCATCCGCGAGGTGCGGCGCGAGGCGAAGCGGCGCGTTTTCTTGCGCAATAGTCTCCGCGCTTTGGAGATGGTGGCCCCGCTGGGCAACCTGCGTAACATTGAGTTTGTGGCGATTGTCGGCGGTTCTGGCCAGGATTTTGAGCTGTCGCAGATGTTGATGGACAAGCTGGCGGAGTTTGGCACGGTGGTCGGCACGGCCAACGTGCGCGGCTCGCTTGGCCCGGTGAACGCCGTCGCCACTGGCCTGGTATTGAGCTATGTGGAGCGGCAAAAGGCGGGGCAGGCGGGATGATTGAGGAACGGGAACGGCCGTGTATCCACGTCAGCATTTTGCCGGGGACCGATGAGGCGCTTTACCGCTGGGTGCAGATTGGCGCGGAGGAGGAGGGCGTGCCTTGCCGTCTGGTGACGGGGGCGGCGACCGACCTGATCGCGCTGGCCTATGAGGCGGCGACAAGCTCGCGCTTTTCCATTGGCGTGGGCGTCTCGGCGGAGATGGTGGCGCTGCATGAGATGCACATGCCGCCGGAGAAGCCGGTGTTGTCCTGGAAGTTTAGCGGCCGGCCGGACCATTTTTGCCGGATGATGGGGACGAACGCGGCGCGGATGGTGGTGCGGAAGCCGTTCCGTTTTGCGGATGAGGCGGAACCGGTGGTGGGGAAACGGCCGTTGCACCCATCCTGGAATGAGGAATACCAGCCTATAGAGAGTGAAACGGCCGTTGCGCCGCCCACCCCTTCTGACGACCCGGCCCAAATCGCCGCCATCGTCACCCTGGTCATCAAGAAATTGCAAGAGAGAGGTATCCGATGAAACAAGCATTGGGTTTAATTGAAGCGATTGGTCTGGTGACGGCCATTGAAGCGGCCGACGCGGCCGTGAAGGCGGCCAACGTCACCCTGCTCGGTTATGAGAACACCAAAGGGGGCGGCAAAATCACCGTCAAACTGGTTGGCGGAGTGGGCGCGGTGAAAGCGGCCGTTGCCGCTGGCGTGGCCGCCGCTTCGCGCATTGGCCGGATCTACAGCTATCAGGTCATCCCCCGCCCCCACGACGAAATTGAGGCGCTGATCGCCCAGGTGGACCGGGGGCGGAAGCTAGAGCGAGAGGAAGAGTTAGAGGAAGAAGTTGTAGCGGTGGAAGAGGTTGCGGAGGAGGCGGAGACTGCCCAATGCGCCGCCATCACCAAATCGGGCGAACGCTGCAAACTGCCCGCCCTGCCCGACTCTGAATACTGCTTCGTCCACCGCAAGGCAGACTTGTAGGGGCGACCCTTGTGGTCGCCCTGGACTGGGCTTGTGGTCGCCCTGGACTGGGCGGGTACAAGACCCGCCCCTACAGACCGGGGCATGATTTCGGGAACGCTAGATTGGTAACCAGCGACTAACGACCAACGACTAACGACTAAAAAGGATGAGCGCTGTGGAAACAGTTATCAGCCAACCAGTGAAGCTATTAAACGGGGCGCAGTTCAACGTGGAGCGCATTTCCCAAGAAGTGCTGCGCCGTCTGGCGGCGATGCAGTCGTCAGCGGCGACCGAGCCGTCGCCGGTGGCGCGGAATGGCTATCTTGAGCTAGAAGTGCCCATTGGCATCTCTGTGCGTCATGTCCATCTCTGCCCGGAGCATGTGGAAATCCTCTTTGGCAAAGGGCACGACCTGACGATTTACAACGAACTGTACCAGAAGGGGTATTACGCCGCCCAAGAGCAGGTGTTGGTGGTTGGCCGTCGCCGGGCGATGGAGAAAGTGCGGGTGTTGGGGCCGACGCGGCCTTATTCGCAAGTGGAACTGGCGCAAACCGACGCCCTGGTGCTGGGCATGAAGCTGCCCATCGCCACCGATGGGGCTGACCCGACCTGCCAGCCGGTCACGCTGGTGGGGCCAGAAGGAGTTGTGACGCTGGTCGGCCAGGGCAAAGGTGGGGCGTTTGTCGCCCGCCGCCACATTCATATAAGCGATGTGGTGGCCGATGAATTGGGCGTGAAGCATGGCGATTTGCTCGATTTACGCATCGGCGGGGCGCGCCCGACGACGCTGCACGGTATTTTGGTGCGCGTCAAAGCGGGCTGGCGCACTGAAGTCCACCTGGACACTGACGAAGGCAACGCGGCGGGCATCCGCAGCGGCCAGACCGGCACGCTGATTATTCCGCGATAGAGATGATCCGCAGATTTCGCAGATTTACGCAGATTAAAAATGGCAGATTTATCTTAAGGGTGTCATGCTGAGCGAAGCGAAGCATCTCGACCGTCTCGACCGTTTTACCGTTTTACAGTAACGGGATGCTTCGGAGGACCTCAGCATGACAACCTTTCAGAAATCTGCGCTAATCTGCGGAATCTGCGGATAAAAAACGATTATGGACCAGGCAATCATTGACGAAATTGTGGCGAAGGTGGTGGCGCGGGTGCGGGTGAAGATGGCAACGGCCGTTTCCCCCCAACGTGTCCTCATGCTCTTCAGCGGGGCCAGCACGGGCTACGTGGTGGGCATGGAGACGATCCGCCTGCTGAACCAGGCCAACCATAACCTGACGGTCTTCATGACCGCCTCGGCCATGCACGTCGTCGGCGAGGACAATGTGCGGCGGGCGGGGGCGGCCGAGATCATCGGGCCGGACAGTTGGGTGAACACCCCCGGCCTGGTGCGCGAAACCGACCTGGTGCTGGTCCCGACGCTCTCGATGAATACGGCGGCGCGGCTGGCCCTGGGGCTGATGGATTCGCTCTTTTCGACGCTGGTCCTGGGGGCGCTGCTGGACAACAAGCCGGTCATCGCCGTCTGCGACGGGGCGGACCCGTATGGCAATGGCGGCCTGATTTTTAGCGACACCTACACCGGCTCTCCGGCTTTGCGGCAGCGGATGGCCGGACATTTGGGCACATTGATTGAGTATGGGATTAATCTGGTGAGGGAAGAAGAGTTTGTAACGGCCGTTCTCCGCCACTTCCAACCCGCCGCCACCGCTCCTGCCCCGGTACAGGGCGCGGTGGTGAATGTGGGAGGAGGGGGAAACGGCCGTTACGCCCCCATCCTCACCGCCGCCGACCTGATCGCCTACCCGCCAGGGACCACCCTCCGCCTGCCCGCCGGAACCCGCCTCACCCCCCTGGCCCAAGACACCGCCCGGCGGCAAAACCTATGCCTGATGTATTTATAGGGATTAGAGA
>CAYONK010000146.1:0-9029 GCA_964405285.1 uncultured Ardenticatenaceae bacterium | reverse complement strand
CGGGTCGCTCTCCACCTTTGTCGGTTATCCGGGAGCGGCTGTTTACGCGGCCAGCAAAGATGGGTTGGCCGCGTATGCCCGCAGCCTGCGCGCCGCTTTGGGCCGGTCGGCCCACGTCCTCACCGTCTTCCCTGGGCCGACGCGCACCGCCCACGCCCGCCGTTACAGTCCGGACAACAGCCGGGAAGCGCGGCGGCTGCCACCCGATCAACTGGCGGAGGGGGTCTTCCAGGCGGCGCGTCAGCGGCAATCAAGCTATATCCCAGGTGCGGGCAACCGCCTGATGGCCTTCTTAGGCCGTTTGCTGCCCCGCCTGACCGACAAGATTATGACCTATTTGCTCTACGCGCCGCTGCGCGGACGGACGCTGGAGTAGGGGTTTTCTAAATCTTCCGGCTCTGCTACAGTATGGGTGGAGGTGCGGCTATGCTGACTGGCCTGACAGAGACGCTCTGGCGAGCTTTTCGCCCTTTGTTCCTGGCGGCGATCGTTTCCTTTTCGCTGGCTGTGTATTGGCTGGATTCACCGGCGATGATGACTGGGAGCAGTGCGGGCAGGCAAACGGCCGTTTCCCCACCCGCCAATGAGACCCCGCTGCCAACCGGGCCGGCTTATGGCGTTAACCACATCAGCTATCCCGCCGCCCAACCCATCAGCGAGCAGCGTTACCAGCATGGCCTTTCCACCGGCGCAGCCTGGAACCGTTGGCCGATGTATTGGCACGACATCGAGCAGCAGCCCGGCGTATTTGCCTGGGCCTATCAGGACACGGCCGTTATCGCCGACGTCGCCCACGGGTTGCAGTTAAACGCCATTCTCCTGGGAACGCCCGGTTTCTACCGCACCGAAAGCAGCGCCGCCGACAGCCCCACAGCCGCCTTTCAGCCCAATCACCCGACCTCTGCCTTCACCCTGGACGCGATTCAGTCCGGCGTGCCGCTAGGCCTCTATGAGCCTGTTTTCGCCGATGGCACTGACCTGCCCGGACCGGGCAAACAGATTAACCCGGTTAACGTTTGGGCGCGTTTTGTGGCAACGGCCGTTGCCCGCTACAAACCGGGCGGCCTCATTGCCCAGCAGCAGGGCTGGTCTACCGGCGTTGGCGTAACCCATTGGGAGATGTGGAACGAGCCAGACCTGATCCACTTTTGGGATGGCAGCCCGGCCGATTATGCCCGACTGCTAAAAGTGGGGTTCCTGGCGGCCAAACAGAGCGATCCCCAGGCCCAGGTCATCTTCGGCGGTCTGGCTGTTGTCTACAGCCCGAACGACATCCCTTACCTCACTGAAATCCTCAACCTGTACGATCAAGACCCCCTGGCCGCCGAATTCGCCTATTTTCACGATGTATTGGCGCTGCATAACTACAGCTACGCCTACCGCTCCTGGCGCGCCGTCTACATCGCCCAGCGCCGCCTGGAAGTGCGCCAGTTAGAGAAGCCAATCTGGCTCAATGAGACGGGCGTGCCGGTTTGGGATGATTACCCTGGCCCGGTCTGCGATCCGAACAGCCCATTCCGGGCCACCATGAGCGAACAGGCGGACTTTATCATTCAAAACGCGCTGTATGGGGCATACGCCGGGGTGGATAACCTTTTCTTCTTCCAACTGTACGACGATTGCGGCAATCAGCCCGGCGGGACGAATTTCCCGCCGGTGCAAAGCTGCACCGGCAACGATCCCGGTGGCGACGCTTTTGGGTTGTTCCGCAACGTGAATGATAGCAGCGTGGCGCAATGTTACTGGGAGCATCCAGACGGCGGCACGCCGCGCCCCGGTCTGGCGGCGATGCAGCTTCTAACGAGCCATTTTCATGGCGTGACGCCGCTGTGGCGGCAGCGGCCGGGCGGGACGCAGGAATGGCTGGCTTTTTACCGGCCGGAGAGCAAAGCGCGTATTGTTGGCCTGTGGGCGCTGCGGGAAGAAGAGGAAACGGCCGTTATCACCACCACCAACCAGGCCCAAACCGCGCTCTTACTTCATCCCACCGGCATAACAGAAACCATTAGCGCGACCAATGGGGTCTTCACCCTCACCCTGCCGGCGGCAACCAATCGCAACACGCCGACCGATCAGCCGATCAACCCGATTGGCGGACGGCCGTTTTTGCTGATTGAAGTGGACGACGTGCCGCCAACGGTGACGGCCAGCGCCCCGCCGCTGGCGGCTGGCGTAGTCCAGGTGGCCTGGGCCGGGCAAGATTTTGGTAGTGGGATGGCCGGTTACGACGTGACTGTGGCCGTAGACGAAGGAGCGCCTGTGGACTGGTTGATGGGGACAACGGCCGTTTCCGGCCTATACCCAATTCCCATGGGGTATCGTTACACGTTCACTGTCTACGGCTGGGATCAGGCGGGGAATCGGAGTGGGGGAACGGCCGTTACCGTTCTCGCCCCCGTTCTTGATCAACACGTTTACCTGCCGCTTATCAACAAGTGAGGCAGCGACGTGGCAATTACCGCGTCCGGCGGCGTATTGGGTATTGGCAGCGGCAGGGAAACGGTGAAAATGGCTCCCCCAGTTGGGTTGTCGGTGACGGCAATGCCGCCCTGATGAGCCTCGGCCACCATCCGGCAAAAGGTCAGGCCCAGACCGCTGCCGCGTCGCTGCACCCCTTCCACCCTGGCGAACTTCTCGAATATCCGCTGCCGTTCACTCTCCGGCACGCCCGGCCCACGATCGGCCACCTGGATGATCATCTGATTGTCCTGACTAAATGCCGTAACCTCGACAGATTCCCCCTCCGGCGTGAAATTCAGAGCATTGCTCAACAGATTGTCCAACACACGCTGCAAAAGCTCCGGATCGCCCCAAATTACCGGCAGATTCTCGCAGATGGCTACTTGAATGGTCGTGTCTCGCGCTTCAGCCACCATCTCCCAGTTGGAGAGGCAGGTTCGCAGCCAGGGAGTACTCTGAATTTCCTGGCGCTGTAAAGCGGTCGCGCCCGCTTCCAGCCGTTCCACGTCCAACAGCGTCTCGATCATCTTCAGGATATGCTTGTTGGCCTGATTGGCCCGCTGCAAGACACGTGTCTGATGCGGCTCCAGATTGCCCAAATGACCCTTCAACAGCAGGCCAATGCTGCTGTGAATCACCGTCAGCGGACTTTTCAGATCGTGGACGATCATTTGCGTCAGGTCATTGCGCAGGCGCTGCTCTCGCTGGTAGGCGATGGTGCGTTTCTCGATTAACCGGTTCAGATAGACGACGATGGCGTAGAGCAGGAGGAAATTAACCGCCCCCTGAGCGAGCATTGTCGCCATGATCAGCAGGCGGCGTTCTGGCAAATCGAATAGAAGAACGAACAGTTCCGCCACAAGCAGAGACAAACCGCTGATGCTGACGCTGCCGGTCAGGGCGAAGTAACGTGGAACCTGTAAGGTGTTGTTGGCGCGCAGCGTGGAGAGGATCGCCCAAATGGAGGCGAGCAGCGCGCTGAGGAACAGCCCATAATGCAGCGGCCAAAAGAAGTCGCCGGGACGGGCCAGCGCCAGGCTGAATTGGGTTGAGGCAAGGAGCAGCAGCGCCAGCGCGAGCCGTTGGCCAAAGAGCGTCCCCTCTAACCGGAATTCGTTCCAGGCGCGCCGGGCAGCCCAGAGATAAACGGCGATAGCGGCTGTCGCCAGCCCGACGTGCATGAACGGGAAGGCGGGGGCATGGACCAGGGTGATGAAGGGGTGGGGAACGGCCGTTATCACTCCAAAGAATAACACCCCCAGCCCCGTCGCCCCGACGAACAGCCACCAGCCCAGGCGTAGCCAGACCGCCTCGAACGCCTTAGACCAGCGCACCACCGCCAGCCCCCCAAAAAGCGCCCCTAATGGCAGCCCCAAATAATGAGACCAGACAAACAAGGCGATGCTGCTTTCATCCGACAGCAAACCAGAGGCGGCCAGGCTGCCCAGCCAGGAGAGCGCCCCCAGGTAGACCAGGGCCAGCGCCACAAAACGCATCCGCAACCGGCCATTGGGCAGCGGCACCCCGTGGGCGTGAAATGCCGCGATCAACGCGACGAAGCCGCCAAAAAATAACACGGGATAGGCAGGGTAATAACCTGACGCCATGTCGGACCAGAGAATTGTCGCCCGGCGCGTATTCCAAAACAGGAGAGCAAGAAAAAGCAGGGGGGCAAACAGAACGGTTGTTGTCGGTTTTAGATTGACGTGTGCAGTGATGCTCGACATACTCGAAAAGGTAGCTCCACCAATTCCAATAAGATAGGCAGCATTGTACCTGGGTTGCCTGTCTGTCTGGCTTAAGGTTTTGCCCTAGATTCAACGCAAACCTTAATGTTGCGCCTGCTGAGGTGGGGCAATCGCTTTTAAAAATTGGGGCACAGATGGACACAGATGAAAGTGGCAAAATCTGTGTCCTATGCTCTTCAAGAAGCGAAAATGGGTTAGAAAGCGATTGCTAGGTAGGAATTGGCAGTCGGAGCGTTTTTGGAGACAATTACGGGTATGGAAGCAATACACCGTAATTTTCCCCATGAAATTGAAACCGAACGCCTGCTGCTGCGCTGCCCGTTACCGGGAGATGGACCGGCGGTGGCAACGGCCGTTACCGCCTCCCTGGATGAATTACGCCGCTGGATGCCCTGGGCGATGGCCGAACCGTCGGCCGAAACCAGCGAAGCGTATGCCCGGCGCGGCCACGCCAACTTTCTCCTGCGGGAGGATTTGCCGCTGGTGGTGTTGCACAAAGCGAGCGGGCTGATCATCGGCGGCAGCGGCCTGCACCGGATTGATTGGGACGTCCCCCGTTTTGAGATTGGCTATTGGTTGCATAGTGGCTATACCGGCCAGGGGTATATGACGGAAGCCGTAAAAGCTCTGGCCGATTTTGCTTTCGATACCCTGGGCGCCCGGCGGGTGGAAATCCGCTGCGATGCGGAAAATCAGCGCAGCGCGGCCGTCGCCCGACGCGCCGGTTTTACCCTGGAGGCAACTTTGCGCCAGGAGCAGCGCCATCACCTCAACCATAAGCTGCGCGACACCCTCATTTTTGCCCGGATTGTTCCTGATGATTAAAGGCCGGATTTACCAATGTTGCTTGTTGGGACTGGCCTGGCTGCTCCTGGCTGCCTGCGCCAGGGAACCGGCTAACGTTGAGTCATTGCCGGAACAGACACCGCTGCCGCCCCGGCCGCTGGTGACGCTGCAACCCACGTTTACCTTGCAGCCAACTGCCGGGCCGCTGCCGAGCATTACCCCACCGCCGCCGCGCCCAACGGCCGTTCCCAACACCCCCATCCCCTTCGACGAAACCACCGTCGAGTTGCGTTATCGCATCCCGGCTCTCGGCCTGGACCGTCGCCTGCAAGGCAACGTCGCTGGGAGCATCATCGTTGTGGACGAGGTGACCGGAGCGGCCCGCCAACGGAGCAATCAGGCGGGCATTTTGTTGGAGCTGCGTTCGGCGCTGCCCGCCATGTCGTTAGACCCACTGCCGGAAGGGTGCGCAGCTTGCGTCCACATCACTTACGAGATGCCAGCGCTGGCGGTGGCCGGTGAGGGCTGGCTGCAAGACCCGGTGCTGTTGGCCAGCATAGAGAATTACCTGGCGGTTGGGCTTGGCCCGTACTTCCCGCCAGAGACAGTCGTCGGTTTGCGCCGGGCCGCTTCCCCTTATGCCCCTGCCCACACCATCGCCCTGACTGCTGATGGGCGCGTTCAATCCTGGCTGGCCACTGAAGCGCAGGTTAACCCTGCCAGACCGCCTGACCCGACCCGCGTTGAGTTTGGGCTGCTGGCGGAAGTTCCGTTGGCGGAACTGCGCAGCCAATATGTGGCCGAGTGCCCGGAACGGCCGTTGGAGACGCTCTATTTGCAGGTGGGCGAGACGAGTTGGAGCGGCGCGATCCGCTGCCCGGAGTTGAGCTTGCCGCCAACCCTGCTGCCGCTTTACCTGCGCCTGAACAGCGCGCTGGCGGAAAAAACGGCTGACGTGAGTTTGCCTCAGCCGGAGCCGCTCTTTCCTCTGGATGCGCTGCTTTTCTACCAACGACCCGACGGGGCTGCGCTGACGCTCTTGCATGATGGTGCGCTGCTTGGCGTGGATGCCAGCGGGGCCTCATTTAGCGGCCTGCTGACGACGACGCTGCCCATCAGCCTGACCCAACGCGCGTTGACCAGCAATTTGCTCCAACCGGGGTACCGCACCTTTTTGGGGGAAACGGCCGTTTCCCCTGAGGCTCCTCAAACCTGGCTGGCAGCGCGCGGGCCGAATGGGGTGCTGGACGGCCGTTGGGCTGTGCCGCCCGGCCACCCACTCTTGGCTGAATTGAACCAGTTGTTAACCACATTGATCAATGCTACCATCGAGAATGCCGTAGAGGGAGACATCGCCCCCACCATGACCCCAGACGCTGCTGCTTCGCCGACACCCTGAGCGGACACCGTTTGCGTTGAGGTGAGGAAATGCCCAGGAAAGAGCGCATGATATTGGGGGGATCGTTGGCATTGAACGCTCTGTTTTTGTTGTTGATTCTTTGGTTGTGGCCTCGCGCCACTGGCAGCGGCAGCCCGCCGCCGTCAGCGACGCTGCCAATGGTCGCCGCCGTCAGCGCGACCCCGACGATGATGACGCCGACCCAGACACCTTCGCCGGAGCCATCGCCCACCCTGCCTGCGGAACCGCCGACGCTGATGCCGACGGAAACGGCCGTTGCCACCGCTACCGCTACCGCCACCGCCGAACCCACGCCAACCCCTGCGCCTACCGAAACGCCCCTGCCCACCGAAACCCCCACCAGCGCCGAAACCGAAGTAATTTTCACTGGTCCGCTCTGGCTGCGCTACCTCAACCAATTCCGTTACCAGGCCGGGTTGCCCTTTGTCACCGAAAATTCGGTCTGGTCGAACGGCAGCGCTGCCCATAGCCGCTACATGATGCTCAACAATTCAGCCAGCCACACGCAAAATCCCCAGATGGAGGGGTACTCCGATGATGGAATGAGCGCCGCCGCCAATGGCAACATCGCCATGAGCGGTTCAGCCGACGTGGCCCTGATCTGGCCGTTCGATTATTGGATGTCCGCCTCTTTCCACGCTTTGCCGATGTTAGATCCGCGCTTGCAACAGGTAGGGTATGGCGAATATCGGGATGCCCGGCAGGCGGCCGGCATGACGGCCACCCTGGACGTTAAACGAGGGCTTGGCGCGCTGCCCGAAGGCTTCCAATATCCCGTGACCTTCCCCAAAGATGGGGGTGAAATGTGGGTGACAACCTTCAATTTGCCGGAGTTTCCCGATTCAGCCTCCGGTTGTGGGTATACTCACCGGCTAAAGGGCGCACCGCTCATCGTGCAAATTGGCCCCGGAGACCAGACGCCGCGTGTGAGTCGGACTGAGCTTTTGCGGAATGGCTCGCCTGTGTCCCATTGTTCGTTTAACGAGACAAACTACCAAAATAACAATCCATACTGGCAAACTGTCGGGCGGCAAATTCTGGACGAACGAGACGCCATCATTATCTTGCCCTACGATCCGTTAGAAGTGGGCCAGAGCTATCAGGCGACGGTTGAGGTGAATGGGACAGTCATCACCTGGCAGTTCACCGTTGTGCCCCGACCCCCTTTGAACTAGACATATGATGCAAGCATTGACCTTGAGTAACGGCCGTTTACACTTCTGCTCCGAATATCCTACCCCAGCCCCAAAACCAGATGAGGCGCTCATTCGCGTGTTGGTGGCGGGAATCTGCACCACCGACCTGGAGATGGTAAAGGGGTATAAAGCGGGCTTCTCCGGCGTGTTGGGCCACGAATTTGTCGGCGTGGTTGAAATGTCGCCGGACCCGGCCTGGATCGGTCGGCGGGTGGTGGGCAGCATTAACGTTGGCTGCGGTCGTTGCGCCACCTGTCTGACCAGCGGCCCGGCCCATTGCCCGCAGCGGACTGCGGTAGGTATTCAAGGCCGCGATGGCGTGTTCGCCGATTACGTGGCGCTGCCCCAGGCGAACCTGCTGGCTGTGCCGGATGGGGTTGGGGAGGAAACGGCCGTTTTCACCGAACCTCTCGCCGCTGCCATGCGCATCCGGGAACAGGTGCGGGTGCGGCCGACGGAGAAAACGGCCGTGATCGGCCCTGGCCGCCTGGGATTGCTGGTTGGGCAAATCCTGTCCCTGGACGGAACAGAGGTGATGATGTTGGGGCGCAGTCAGGCGTCGTTGGCTTTACCGGCGCAGTTGGGGTTCGTCACCGGTCTGGCAGCCGAACTGCCCGACAGCAGCTTTGACCTTGTCGTGGAAGCGACGGGCAACGAAGCGGGTCTGGCAACCGCGCTGCGCCTGGTCCGTCCCATGGGCCGCATCATCCTCAAAAGCACCTTTGCCGGCCAGCCACAAGTTGACCTCAGCCGACTGGTTGTGGACGAGATCACGGTGATTGGCTCTCGCTGCGGCCCTTTTGCCCCGGCGCTGCGTCTGTTGGCCCAGGGCAAAATCAACGTCAGGGCGCTGATTGAAGCAGAATACCCGCTGAGCCAGGGAGCGGAAGCCTTTGATCATGCCGCCCGTCCCGGCGTGCGTAAAGTGCTGCTGCGGCCGTAGCCCTTTTGTCAGACGAGGTGACGCCAGGCCCACAAAAGCCGCTGAAGAATTGTCAGGCCGACCAGCAACGCCAGCAGTGCAAACAGCCAGAGATACCACGCCGGAAACAGTATAAAGAGCAGGTAAAAGAGAATGGTCTCTGTGCCGCCAATAAGACCGGCGGGCATGGTGATGGCGGTGGTTTCGCCCCGTGCCTCGGCTCCGGCGGATTGTTTCTCTAAAATGGCCGCCAGATAGATCCAGGAGGCGGCGTTGACGTAGAAGCTGGTTAGCAAGAGAGCCAACAGGAGGTAGCCAGCTTCTGACGGCCGTCCTAGCACCAATCCCAGGGGCACAAGCGCATACACCAAAAAGTCGGCCACGATGTCCAGGTAGCCGCCGAAGTCGCTCTGGCTCTTTTGCTGCCGGGCGACCACGCCGTCCAGCGCATCGAAGGAGCGATTGAGCAGCCAGGCGAGCAGCGCCCAGAGGTAGAG
>CAYONK010000145.1:2515-9050 GCA_964405285.1 uncultured Ardenticatenaceae bacterium | reverse complement strand
TTCCATTCCTCAAGGATAACCTCACCCCTCATTTTTAGAAAGTTACGGTACTAGGCCTTATGCTGCCAGACGATCAGCCCGGTCAAGATGAAGCTGCCCGCCAACAAGAGCAGCCAGAGGCCGTTTTGTCCAAAGAATTGGGACAGCGGGGATCGGGGCTGCTGCGCTGTCAGCCAGTCGCGCTCCAATTCGGTTAAGGAGAGGCCGAGGGCGCGCCGCACCCCGGCATCGCAGTCGAGACCATCGGCGTAGGCGGCGAGTAGATTTTGGATGGCTTGATTGCCGTATTGCCCTCGGATGTGACGGATGAGCGAGTCGCTTTGGGCGTAGGCCAGCACGGCCCGTTCTTCGACGCCGGGGAATGGGCCGCATAAATTGCTCAGGGGGAGGGTGGTGGCCTGGGCAACGGCCGTTTCCAGCACCACCGCATAATTCGGATTGGGCCGCGCTTCTAGCAATGTGGCCAGCCCTTCATTCAACCAATGGGGCACGTTCTCATAGGCCAGCGGGCCAACTGATTGGTAGAGCAGATAATGGGCCAGTTCGTGGGGGATGCTTTGGCGCAAATCGGTGGGGGCGGTGCGGCTGTTCACGGCCGTTACCAACAACACCCCCAACTCCGGGTGCGCGTGCGCCCCGACCCAATCCCGCCCGGTCAGGCGCAAAGCGGCCCGCAAATCGGCCGAGGTGGGATAGAGGTACAGATCAAACGAGAGCTGGGGAGGCAGCGGCAGAATCGCCCCCCAGTGGGGCAGCGCCTCGGCCACCACGTCCAGAGCCAACTGCCCCAGCGCCAGGTCATTGGCGCTCCAAAAGACCCGTATGTCATCCTGTTCCAGTTCCCGCCAGGTGAATTGGTCGTCCTGGTAATAGAGGGTCTGACGCGGCAGGGTGAGGGAGGGCGTAACGGCCGTTTCCACCACCCACCAATACGTCACCGTCGTAAACGGGGCAAAGCGCACCCGGCTCAAATCTACCGGATAGCTCAGGCGGGTTGCTTGGCCGTCGCCTGCCGCTTCTGGCAGCGGCACATCGGCGACAAACGTGGTATCGAATTCTGGAGCCTGGAAGAAGAGCGTGGCGCGCCGCGCCTCGACCGGCCCTTCCAGATGGAAAGTCATCACCTGACCGAAGGCGTAATCGGCCGTCGCCGTCCAGCCCGACCCTTCTTGCGCGGAAAGGGGCAGCGCAGGGAGGAGGAGAAAAACGGCCGTCAGGCCGAGAAAGTAAATCGTCTTGCGCAAGGATACGTTCATGACGGAATACGGACACCAGAGCTACAGCCCTAACAGCACAATCGTCGCTGCCAGGGTGACGGGACTGAGCAGGGTCGTACCGATAACGATACTCGTAACCAGGTCCGGCTGCAAATCGAACTCGGTGGCCAGGATGATGATGATAACGGCCGTTGGCATACTCGCCTCTAAAATCGAAGCCGCCCGCCCCCAACCGGTTAAGCCCACCCACCCAACGACCAACAACGCCACCAACGGCGCCACCAGCAGGCGGAGCGCCATACCCGGCAAGGCCGCCCGCCAGGCAAAACTCCCCTGCAAACTACTGATCTGCATCCCCAACACCAGCAGCATCACCGGGATTGCCCCCTGCCCGGTCACCGTCACCGCGCTCATCAGCGGCGCAGGCACGGGCAAATTGAACGCAACCACCGGGATCGCCGCAATGGCGGCATACACCGGTGGCAGTCGCAGCATTTGGGCCATCGCCTGCCGGGCGCTCAACTTCCCCATCGAGGCCAGCAAAATCCCCACCGAATACAGAAGCATCGTGCTGACGGCAAAATAGACGACGCCCCGGCTCAAACCATCCTCGCCATAACGCAAGTTAATGAGCGTCAGGCCATAATTGCCGCTGTTGCCGAACATGGCGACCAGCATCAGCGTCACCAAGCCCCGGCGCGGCAGCCGCAGCAGCCGCCCCAGCAGAAAGGCAATCAAAGCCATCAGGCTGATAAACAAGATGGTGAAGGTAGCCAATCCGGCCAGCTCTTCCCCCGGCAGGCGAGAATTGACCAGGGAGGAGAAAACGAGCGCCGGGCTGAGGATGTAGAGGGTGGTCTTCGATAAAGTGCGCTTATCAATCGTCTGCCAACGGTCCAGAGCGTACCCTAAACCGGCGACGATGAAGATGGGCAAAATGTTTTGCCAGAGAACAGCGAAGAAGGCTTCCATGCAGCTTCTCCTTCCCTTTGGGGGAAGGTCAGGAAAGGGGCATTACCTAAAACAGATACTCATCCTCATCATCGTCGTCGTCGAAGCCCTCATCGTCATCGTCGAAGTCCTCATAGAAGTCATCTTCCTCCTCCTCGTCCTCTTCGTCCAGGTAATCCATCAGGCTCATCTCGCCGCCGAGCAGGAGGAGGGTGTCCAGCGCTTCGCGGATAAGGCCGTGCAGCGCGTCAAACTCCGCGCTGGCGAGCAATTCGGCCAGAATCTCTTGCGCCTGGTCGCCGCCGATTTGCCCCAGGGCGACGATGGCGGCTTCACGAACATCCAGCACTTCGTCATTCACCAACTCGGCCAGACGCGGGATGGCATCGCTGCGCCCCATACCCCCGACCGCTTGCGCCGCTTCGGCGCGCATTGCCGAGTCTGGGTTGGTCATCTCGCTTAGGAGGGTTGGCAGCCAGCGCGGGTCGGCGCTGTTGCCCATAGCGAAGAGGGCGCTCAACTGCATCCCTTCTTCGTCGCTCTCGTAGGCGTCGCGGATGAAGTCGGCGATGCGGGGATGACCAGCCGCGCCCAGGGCTTCGAGGGCAGAGCGTTTAACGGAAACGGCCGTTTCCTCAGCCTCATACGCGGCCAACAACGCTTCAATCGCCGACTCTACCGGCCGCCGCGGAATCTGCCCCCATTCGGCCATCAAGACAAAATGCGCCAGCGCACCGGCGGCCGCCGCCTGCGCCCGCTCATCCTCATCCTCCTGCATAATGCGTAAAATCGGCGGGATCAGGCGCGTGTCTGTCGTGTCCCACAAACCATCCAGGGCCGCGATTCGCACCTCAGCCGACGGGTCAGTCAGCCCAACCTTAAAGATCGGAACAAAATCCACCACAAAATTCTCTTCCGACAAATCCACCAGATGGCGCACAATCTCCTGACGCCGCTCGTCGGTCACCGACGGCCATTCGTTAAAAAAGCGCGCCGACTCCGTCGGCCGCATGTCAGACAGGCGAAACAACAGGTGGATAGGGATCAACTCCCGATTGAACAAAGCGTCTAGTACGTCGGCAAAAAGCACCGGTTTATCTTCTTGCATCGTTTCCTCACAAAAAACCTCCCGTTTGCACGGGAGGTTTAGCAAACTATAGGGCTGAAACAAGGCGCCAGAGATTGGCGAGTATCACCAATCTCCAATCCCCAGCCTCTCTCATTTAGAAAGGTATGATCGGATTGATTATATCCTGGACAATCATGAAGAGCATCAGACCAAGCAGGAGAACCATCCCGACGACGTGGACCATGCCCTCGCGCTCCGGTTCGATGCGTTTACCCCGCACCGCCTCTAACAGCACGAACATAATCCGGCCGCCATCCAACGCGGGAATGGGTAAAAGATTCGTCAGACCGAGGGCCAGGTTGATGAAGGCGAAAAAGTGGATGAGCGGGAAGAAACTATTGTTCGTCACCGACGTTTCCGTCACCTGACCGGCGATCTGGCTGATGCCAACGACGCTGACCGGCCGGGCATCCGCTGCCGACAATTCGCCATTGATGAGCATGGCGGGAATGCGGAAATAGAGGCCGAATTGTTCACCAAACAGGTTGACGGCGGCCAGGCCCGATTCGATTGGCCCGCGCGTGATGCGTTCGCCGGAAGCGGCAGCCATCAAGCCGACACCGATGGGGCCTTCTTGGGTCGGGTCATATTCCCCTTCGGCGCGGGGGATGATGACGAGATCGAAGGTTTCGTCACCACGTTTGATGCGCAGTTCGACAGGCTGCCCCCCTTTCTCGTACATTGGGACAGAGATGACGTTGGTGTTATCGGCCCGCTCGCCATCAACGGCCAGGATAATGTCGCCGCTCCGGATGCCGGCCAATTCGGCCGGGGAGCCGGGGTTGACGCTGGAGATGGCGACAGCCGGTGCGCCAATGGCGAAGGCCAGCCACCAGGCCAGGATGGCGGCGATGAAGTTGGCTCCGGCCCCGGCGACCAGGACAAAGAAGCGCGCCCGTTTGGAGGCAGAAGCGAGGCCGCCGGGGATGGTGGGGTCATCCTCCCCGGCCGGGCGGACGAATCCGCCAAGTGGCAGCCAGTTGAGGGTGAAAAGGGTTCCGTTGCGCGTGCCTAACACAGCAGCGCGGGGTGGAAAGCCGAAGCCGAACTCTTCTACTTTAATTTTGGACAGGCGGGCGGCGAAAAAATGGCCCCCTTCATGGATTAAAATGATCGGCGTCAGAATCAGGAAAAAACCGATAACCGCCCAGAGAAATGACATGGTTTGTACCTCTTGTATGGGTTGCAGGTTACTGGGTACAAGTTACATGCAACTTGTACCCCCTGCCCCATCAATTTACAGAATTCAGGCATTATACGCCCAGATAGAAAATGGGGGCAACCCGCCATCTGAGCATCTTACCTCATTCTAACCGATGGATGGCTTCGGGTCGGAGGGCGAGGCGCAGGGGTTGGCCGGGGGTGGGCAGACGCTCTCCGGCCTCGAATTCCAGGCGGAGGACAACGGCCGTTTCTCCCTCCTGCCCAGCCACCTTCACCGTAGCGATCTGGTAGCGGCCCCGAAAGGAGAGGTCTTGCAAACGGCCGTTCACCTCATTTGGCCCGGTTTCCTCCGGGGCCAGAATAGTGGCGGCCTCCGGCCGCACGAGGAGAGAGATGGGGGAGGGCGGGGATGGAGAGACAGGGAGATGGGGAGATGGAGCAAAGGCGAGCGGGCCGAGGGACGTTTGGGCCAGGGGCGGGTCATCGCGCAGCAGGGTGGCGGGGAGGATGTTGCCCATGCCCAGGAAGCGGGCGACGAAGGGGGTGGCCGGCCGGTGGAAGAGGTCGGTGGGCGCGCCGACCTGCTCGATGCGCCCCTGGTTCATCACCACCACCCGGTCGGCGATGGCGAAGGCTTCCGCCTGATCGTGGGTGACGTAAACGGCCGTTATCCCCTCTGGCCGCCCGACCACGCCGCCCGCCTGCTGCAAAATCGCCCGCAATTCCAGCATTAGCCGTTCGCGCAGGGTGCGGTCCAACGCCCCCAGCGGCTCGTCGAGCAAGAGCAGGCGCGGCGCAGGGGCCAGGGCGCGAGCCAGGGCCACCCGCTGCTGCTCGCCGCCGGACAATTCATGGATGGCGCGGTCGCCAAATCCGGCCAGCCCGACGAGTTCCAGCGTTTGGCCCACGCGCGGCGCGATTTTGTCGGCCGGCCATCGCTGCATCTTCAGACCAAACGCGACGTTGTGAAAGACGCTCTTATGGGGGAAGAGCGCGTAATCTTGAAAAACCATGCCAAAGCCGCGTTTATGAACGGGCAAGGTGGTTAAATCCTGGTCGTGGAGGGTTAAACGGCCGTTATCTGCCTGCTCCAACCCGGCGATGATCCGCAGCAGCGTTGTCTTGCCGCAGCCGCTTGGCCCCAATAAGGCCACAATCTCGCCCGCAGCCACCGTCAGCGAGAGGGATCGCAGCACCTTCGTTTCGGCAAAGGATTTTTGAATGGCGGTTAAGGTGAGCATGATGATTTAGGGAGAGAAGTCCTGCCGGTTGGCTGCTATTTTTCTCCGACGACTTGTTCCACCGCCTCCTTTATTTTTCCTGCCGCGACGAGTTGGCGGATGGCTTCGATATGGTTGGAGAGGACGGTATCTTCCTCTAGGAAGGGGACGTGTTGGCGGATGAGGTGGTAGGCAACGGCCGTTCCCGCCCCCAGCGCCCGCTCGCCCCCCATCATCTGCCGCCGGAAATCTATCCCTTGCGCGGCCGAGAGCAGTTCAATCGCCACAATCGTCTCGACATGTTGGAGGATTTGGGCGGCCTGGCGAACGGCCGTTGCCCCCATGCTCACGTGGTCCTCCACATTGGCGCTGCTGGGGATGGAGTCGGCGCTGGCGGGATGGGCCAAGACCTTATTCTCCGACGCCAGGGCTGCCGCCGTATATTGAGCCATCATCAGGCCGCTTTCCAGGCCGCCGTGCGCCGTGAGGAACATCGGCAGCACGCCGCCGTTGCTGTCCGCGTCCACCAGCCGGGCGACGCGCCGCTCGCTCATGTTGCCCAACTCCGTCAGCGCCAGAGCCAGGTAATCCATGGCCAGGGCGATGGGTTCCCCGTGAAAATTGCCCGCCGAGATCACCTCCACCGCCCCGCTCGCCTCATCCACAAAGATGATCGGGTTGTCGTTGACCGAGTTCAACTCAATGTCAATCACCCATTGGGCGTAGGCGATGGCGTCGCGCGCCGCGCCATGCACCTGGGGGACGCAGCGCAGGGTGTAGGCGTCTTGCACGTTAAAGGGATCGTCGCCGCGCAGGAATTGGCTGCCGGCCCAATTCGCCCGCAGGTAGGCGGC
>CAYONK010000145.1:0-2505 GCA_964405285.1 uncultured Ardenticatenaceae bacterium | reverse complement strand
TGCCGCACCAGCAGCGCCCCCATGCCGACCATGAAGGCGGTGCCGTTGAGTAGGGCCAGCCCTTCTTTGGCTTCCAGTTCCAGGGGGGTTAAACCGGCGCGGGCGTGGGCGGAACGGCCGTTTACCAATTCCCCCTCCACCCACGCCTCCCCCTCGCCAATCAACACCAGAGCGAGATGGGCCAGCGGGGCCAGATCGCCGCTGGCTCCCAGCGAGCCTTGCGCCGGGATGCGCGGGTGGACGCCGCGATTGAGCATGTCGAGCAGCAGTTGGATCACGGCCGGGCGCACGCCGGAGTAGCCGAGGGCCAGGGTGTTGGCCCGCACCAGCAGCATCGCCCGCACCACCCGCTCCGGCAAATCCGGCCCCACGCCGACGGCGTGGCTGCGCACCAGATTCACCTGCAACTGCCGCACCTCGTCGGCCGAGATGATTTTGTCCTTGAAGCGGCCGAAGCCGGTGGTGATGCCGTAGACCACCTCGCCCCGCGCCACCAGCTCCTCCACCGCCTGGCGGGAGCGCCGGATGGCGGGCAGGGCGGCGGGGTCTAGTTGGACGGAACGGCCGTTGGCCACCGCCACCACATCGTCAACTTTTAATTGTTTACCGGAAATAGTCAGTGGGTTCATAAAGGGATTATACAGTTGATAGTGGATAGTTGGGAGTTGCCTGTTGCCTGTTGCCGGTGGCCAGTGGCCGATGGGAAGGTTGAAGGTGAGGTGTGGCGGGGATAGGGGTCGCAACGTTTTATAGTTGACCTTGTTCGCGTATCTCGCGTAAGGTTTGGAGCAAATCGGTCATGTCCAGGGCAGCTTCCAACCGCATTTTTTCGATTTCAGCAGCGAGTAATGGGACCATTGGGGCTGTTGGCGATAGCACGAAAATCCCATCTAAATCCAATATCTGAAACACGTCGCCGCTTTCAATGCTATATTGCCGACGCAGTTTGGCGGGCAATGTCAACACGCCCCGCCGCTGCACTTGTACCTTCATCGTCATGTCGCTGCTCCTCACTGAGTTCAACCCTCGTTGGTCAGTCGTGCGTAGGATAGGGGAGAAACGGCCGTTTTGCAAGGGAAGGGAAGGGTATAATCTCAATGACACCGCCTGGCAGTTAACGCCCGGCCAGTCAACAAGCCAGAGTGGCGCTGCTCGTCATCCTACCCGGTTGGTCGAACCGGCCACCCCTTGAGAACTTGGCTGCTTGTACCATTAAAAAGGAGTTTACCCGATGACCAGACAACGCTTCAGGTGGCAAATGGCATTGATTCTTTTAACGCTATTGTGGGCGGGCTGCGCCAGGCCAGGTGACTTGCCGCCAGAAATAACAGGCGCGCCTGAGCTGACTCAACCAGCGATATCATCTGCTATGGCAACCGCGACAATCCCCATGACAACGACAACGTCGCCCGTCGAAACAGCCCCACCGCCTGTTCCCACGGCCACTTTGCTGCCACCCACAGATACGCCAGACCCTACCATTACCCCAGAACCCGATGCTGACCCGATACCCTGGCCTTTTCCTTTCGACCCGCCTACCGGCCAGATTTTCTTCTTCTACGCTTCAGAGACATGGTTTGACACGGATTACGAAAGGTTAATGGCCAGCGAATATAACCTGTACCGGGCCGACGCCACCGGTGACCCTGCCGGCTGGTCTATAACCACCATTTTCACTCAAACCCTCCCTGGCTTCGTTCAATTATCGCCAGATGAGAACAGGTTAGCCCTCCTGTTGATCCACGATACGGATGGAGACGGGCGGCTGCGTTCCACTGGTTATACGCCAGATTTAAGTGATATTTTTGTTTACGATTTGCCCCAGGCCTCTATGCAGCAGTTGACCGTATCTGACGAGGAAGGACAGTCACCCAGTAATTTTTTATGGCTGCCCGATAGTCAATCTCTCTTAGCAAAACACTCTGGTCGAATCGTGAAGATTCCTGTTGCTGGTGCAGCGCCAGAAACCATCCTGGCGCTCTCAGAATTTGCGTTCCGCAGCGGGATGACGCTGTCTCCTGATGGCAATACGTTGGTGTTCACGACATCGGGACCGGTCATCAATCCTGAACTAGGCACGTTTCAGGGAAACACCTTGCTGCATATGTTCGAGCTAGACACAGAAACGCTCACTCTTGTGCATGACGACAACAACGGGGCTTCCCCTATCTTGCAGATCCTACAGCCTGCATGGTATCGAGATGGTCATTTGCTGTTATTTGGCAATACAAATGGTCGTATATTCAAGTTGGACCTGGACACGTTGACCCTTAATCCTTTAGCAGTTGGCGAGGAAGAAGATCATGCTTTTCTGTGGGGCAAGTCAGCAGACGGCCGTTGGTTTGGCATCAACAAAAACAGCAACACCTTCCTTGTTTGGGATTCCACCACAGAAACGATTGTCGAGTTATTAAGCGGGGATGAAATAAGAAGCCCGGCTTGGTCTAGACAGGGCAACCAATTCGCTATAACCCTAATCAATGACGACAACGAGGAATTAGTATT
>CAYONK010000144.1:0-9067 GCA_964405285.1 uncultured Ardenticatenaceae bacterium | reverse complement strand
AGCGTTTGCCTTCAACGTTGGTTCTGTTTGGCACAGCAAACCTGATTCTCTTTTTTCTCAGTTTGTTTATGGGGTTGGGTTTATCAAGGCGGTATGGCAGCACCCCCGATAAAATTGTTTTGGCATTGGCGCCAACTTCAGCCGCGCCAGGATGGTTTTATGGTCTATTCCTCATCCTTATTTTTGCGGCCTTGTTACGCTTGCTGCCTTTTGGCGGCATGGTCAGTACGCCGCCGCCCGACAACCCCTTTGATTACGCCATGAGTCTGCTCAGGCATATGATCCTGCCGGTGACTGCTACGCTGATGAGCGCCGTATTCCTTACTGCCTACAACTGGCGGACCTTTTTCCTGATTTATTCTAGCGAAGATTATGTGGAAATGGCGAAGGCCAAAGGGCTGCCGGATGGCATGATCGAACGCCGTTACGTCCTCCGCCCCACTTTACCGAATATCATCACCAGCTTTGCTTTATTGCTGATTACCTTATGGACAGGGGCGATTATTTTGGAAACAGTGTTTAATTGGCCGGGTATTGGACGCCTGTATTTCCAGGCGATTGGCCTTTTTGACACCCCGGTTATTTTGGCGAACGTGGTGGTTTATGCCTACCTGTTGGCCTTGACCGTCTTTTTGTTGGATTTCATTTACGCTTTGGTAGACCCGCGTGTGCGTATCGGCGAAGGAGGAAAAGGCCAATGAAACGGTTAACTTCATTTTTTCAGCAGATCCGTCGTTATCCATCGGCCGTAATTGGCTTGATTATCATCAGTTTGCTCCTTATGGTATCAGTGATGACGCCGATTTTCATCCCATACAACGAGGCTATCCGGCTGTGGCGTGGTGGGGAAAATGTCTGGCGAGAGAACCCTTCGTTTGCCTGGCCGCTTTGGTATAACTGGTTTACCCAAACAGACCTACCGGCGACGATTGTGTTTAGAAGCGCCGATGGTGATGGGGAGCGGGTGGAAGAGCGTATATCGGAAAGCACGCGCGAAGTACGGTTTGTTTACGAGTTTGATTTCCCTTATGACGAATTTCCACCCGAGTTGATTTTGTTCTCCAATGCGCGTTATCAGTCAAAACAACCGCACGTTGAACTGACCTGGTTTACACCGGATGGCCGGGATATTCGGATTGGGGAGTTCTCTTCGGCAGCTTCTTCGTCATTCCGTTTTGGGCAAGATGCGCGTTTACAACGTCGGCTTGAACGTTCCACGGGTATCACAGGGATTACTCCTGAGAGAGGGCTGTTTGCCGACCCTGAGCGAGAAGGTTTACAGATTTTGCATGGGACGTACCGGCTTGAAGTGGCGGCGCTTCTGTTTGAGGATAATTCGGACATCGAAACGACGTTTGTCAGCTATGGTTTGGTCCATGGCCTAGCCGGAACTGACCACCGACGAAGAGATTTGACGATAGCTTTGTTATGGGGCACGCCGATAGCGATGGCTTTCGGATTGTTGGCTGCCTTAGGCACGACTGTGACCACCATGGTGATTGCGGCCACTGGCGCCTGGTATGGCAGCTGGTTTGATGGGATTATTCAGCGTATGACTGAGATCAACGCGATCATCCCGTTGCTGCCGATCTTGATCTTGGTGGGAACGTTTTATTCTCGAAGTATCTGGCTGATGTTGGGGATTGTTATTTTGTTAAGTATTTTTGGTTTGTCAATCAAAAATTACCGGGCTATTTTCTTGCAGGTCCGTGAGCTGCCATATATTGATGCGGCGCAGGCTTACGGCGCGGGTAATTTGCGGATTATTTTCCGGTATATGGTCCCTCGCGTTTTGCCGCTCATCGTCCCGCAAATTGTTATTCTGGTTCCTACTTTTGTGTTTATTGAGGCGTCGTTGGCGGTGCTGGGTTTAGGCGATCCCAATATGCCGACCTGGGGTAAGATGATTGAGGAAGCCAACAGGCAAGGCGCCCTGTTCAACGGGCTATATTATTGGATATTGCAACCGGCAGGGCTGCTGATGGCGGCTGGCCTGGCTTTTGCAATGGTCGGTTTTTCCCTAGACCGTATCTTCAATCCCAGACTGCGAGAACTGTAAGACCATGACTGAAAAGAGCAACGAACTTTTGGTAGTAAAAGGGCTGCGCTTGCATTTCAAAACGAGCAGAGGCGCGGTTCAGGCTGTTGATAGCGTTGATTTTGATCTGCCTCGTAACCAGGCCACAGTCATTTTGGGGGAGTCGGGTTGCGGGAAAAGTTCAATGGCTAAAGCAATGCTGCGCCTGTTGCCGCGTAACGTGGCTAAATATGATGGGCAGGTGTTTTTGCATGGCAAAGACATCATGAAGCTGAATAATGAGGCTTTTCGCAAGGAGATTCGCTGGAAAAAGATCTCGATGGTGCCCCAGGCGGCGATGAATGCGCTGAACCCGGTGATGCGAATTGGCGATCAGGTGGCGGAACCGGCGATGGTACACTTGGGTTTAAGCAAGAAAGATGCTTTAAACCAGGCGCTGCGCATGTTTGAGCAGGTTGGGGTTCCGGCAGATTTCCTTCACCGTTATGCTTTTGAGTTAAGTGGTGGGATGCGGCAGCGCGCTGCTCTGGCCATGTCGTTGGTGACGTTGCCTGATCTGGTGATTTTGGATGAGCCGACGTCGGCGTTGGATGTGTTGACTCAGGCTGGGATTATGAATTTGATGAAACGGGTCAAGCAGGAGATGGAGACCAGTTTCATTCTGATCACCCATGATATTGCGACGTCGAGTGAATTAGCCGATAACGTTGCCGTGATGTATGCCGGGCAGATTGTTGAAGTAAGTGATGCGCATCGTTTCTTCTCCGACCCGTTGCATCCCTATTCAAAGAAGCTGATGGCCAGTGTGCCGCGCCTTCGGGAAACAGTAGAGCCGGACTTTATCGTGGGTCAACCGCCGAGTCTGTTGAATCCGCCAACAGGGTGCCGTTTTGCGGATCGCTGCCCGGCCCGTTTTGAGAAGTGTTCGGAGGAACCTCCGACGCTTGTGATAGATGACCGCAAGATTAAATGCTGGCTTTATGTTTAGAGGCTGGTTGTGGGAAACGGCCGTTGCCCCAATTTCCCACAACCCCCAACTGAATCACAGAAATCTGGTGAAGGGAAGAAACGGATACCATGAGCAATAACATAAACAATGATCTAACCAACGCTGCGCCTGACGATGAAAACGCTCTCCTACAAATTCAGAACCTACATGTCTGGTACGAGTTGAAACGTTTTGGGTTCGGTCATGCCGGGTATGTGCGGGCCGTGGATGGCGTGAATTTCAACTTAAAACAGGGCGAAGCGATGGCGTGCGTGGGCGAGAGCGGCTGCGGCAAATCCAGCCTGATGAAAACTATCCTCGGCCTCAACAAACCGACAAAAGGGGATATTGTCTTCGACGAAGACAAGTTGACCAAAATGAAAGGCGAAGATCTACGTCTTTACCGCGCCAAAATCGGCTATATCCAGCAAGACCCCTATGGCGCGCTGCCCACGTTTATGACGGTAGAGCGCATTCTTGAAGAGCCATTGATCATCAATGGCATGAAAAATAAAGAAGAGCGGATGCGGCGCATTCGCAAGGTGTTGGAAGAAGTCAAACTAACGCCGGTTGAGGAAGTATTAGCCAAATTCCCCCACATGTTGAGCGGCGGACAGCAGCAGCGCGTAGTGATTGCGCGGGCGATGGTCATGGAGCCGAAACTGCTGGTCGCCGATGAACCTGTGTCCATGCTCGACGCTTCCGTGCGGGTGGAAATCTTGCGCCTGCTGCGCAAGTTGCAAGAAACTCACAATTTGGCAGTGATTTACATTACGCACGATCTCTCAACGGTGCGCTACTTCTCTGAGTATATCTTTGTTATGTATGCGGGCGAGATTGTTGAGATCGCGAAAATGGAGGATTTGCTCAAAGATCCGAAGCACCCCTATACGTTGGCCTTGCTAGAAGCCTCTTCTGATCCGGACGCAAATAACGCCTTAGTGATGCGCGAGATACCACGAGGAGAACCACCGAGTTTGGTAAATCCCCCGAATGGATGTCGTTTTCATCCGCGCTGCCCGAAGGTGATGCCTGGAGTGTGCGACGTGAAACGCCCGCCCCATTTTGAGGTGGCTCCAGAACACCGCGTGGCCTGTTGGTTGTATGACGAGGAAACGCATGGCGCTGTTTAATCGTGTGATTGTGATCGGTTTTTTTCTGGTTCTCATTGGCGCTGTGCTGCCATTTCTCATGGTCATCGGCGTTTTTGGGTCCACGTTTCTCCTGAACTTCATCGCCTTTGCCGCTTCAACGATTGGGGTCTTCCTCGGCGTGCTTGGGGCGGCCATGTACGTGGGTACCCACCGACGACAAGATGAAGATGCAAACCGGTATTAACAAATCGCTTATCACGGAAGCGTCCGGGAGTCGGGTTTTGTTCAGCCTGGTCTGGTGGTTGTCGGCCGTTTGTGAGAAACGTTAACTCCTATCACATATACGAAGAAAGCAGAACAATACTAAAGCAAAAGCGCCGGACAGTGAATAACTGTCCGGCGCTTTTTATTGTTTTCTTTGGGAGGACGACTATCGTCGCATTTTCGCCACGTCTGGCGGCAACATCAAGGCATTAACGCCGCCGTGGGTCTGGCGGAACCAGAGAATAATTATAAGGTTCTACACCTGGACCATAGTGGAAAGTGTTGGGGTAGGGGATGTAGCGACTGACGAAGAGGCGCTCTTCGATGATGTCGCCGCTGGCGTTGCGCACGGTGCGGGTGACGAAGACTTCGGCCCCTTCGGTGGCGAAGTCTATCTGCTCGACTGTGCCGGGGGAGAGGGTTTCGTCGAAGACCCAACGATCCTGGTCGCGGCCGGGCACTTCGGTGACGTTCTCAAAATAAGGGCCATCTTTCTCGATGGTGCGCCCCATGCTGGTGGAGTAGAACTTGAAGGTGAGGGCTTCGTTCTCGGCGCTGTAGTAATTCTCGATCAGCAGGTGGTAGGGGGTGTTGTTGATGAAGCGAAAGTCTACGTTGATGTTGCCATCGTTGTAGACGGTGGCGTCCATGCCCGGCCCTTCGCCATCGTTGTAATAGCTGAGCCAATAGCCATGTTCCCAGCGTTCGACGATGGGGAAACCGGCCCAGAAGGCGGTCTGGTAGAGGGTGGTGGAGACCTGGCAAATGCCGCCGCCAATGCCGCGAATGGTTTGCCCGCCGACGATGATCAACCCTTCGGTGTAGCCATCGGCTTCGCTGATGCTGCCCTGGTATTTGTTGAAGGAGAATTCTTCGTAGGGGGCGATGACGATGCCGTAGAAGTTGGCAGCCGAACGGGCGATGTTGTGCTTGCGGGCGTCGGAGGAGCCGTAGAACCAGGTTACTTTTTCGCTGATTAGTTCGGTGATGCCGAGGTCAGCGGCGGTGGCGTTGGAGTGGGCGGTGGGTATGATGTCTTTGACGATGAAGGGCACGGCGCGGTTGGGTGTGCCGACCTGGGCTAGAAATTGCTGCAATGTGGCTTCGACGTCGAGTTCACGGCCGTTTACGTGCGGCGCCACCAAGACCAATTCCTCTATATCGTCGTCAAAGTAGTAGCGGGCATTGACGGGCAGCCGGTACAGGCGGTTGGCGTATTGGGAGAGCCAGTAGCGGACGGCGTTTTCATCTACCAGGAGGTTGGGTTGAGAACGGCCGTTTTCCCCCGCCACTATCTCCACCTGCACCCACTGGGCCAACTGGTCGGCCGGCAGCGTCACCGGCTGCAAGTCAGAATCAGCCAGGGGCTGAGGCAGATAGAAAGTGATCGGGTTGTTGAGCGCCTGTTGAATCTGACCGGCCGTCGCCTGATCGTCGGCGACTTGCGGCCAGCTTTCGCTGATGGGCAGGGCGACCTGCACCGGGCGGAACTCGGTGAGAGGAGCCAGCAGATTCTGGCGCACTGTTACGGTGTCCACTTGCCGCCCGACCTGGCTAGGCAGGTAGGTGGCCGCGCCCCCTTCGTTGCTGAAGGTGGCGTTGCGGGCCGGTTGGTTGATTTCCGCAGCCATCTCGGCCAACCTCTGCTCCAATCGCCCCTCGTCCACGATGATGGTGGGAGGAAGCGCCAGCCCGTAATAGTAGCTTGTCCATAGTTCGCGTAGTTGGTTGGCGGGGCCGCCGCTGCGGCCGATGGCGTAAGCGGCCTGAGCCATACCATCCAGGTCTGGCGCGACACCGAGGGCGCTTGGCGAGAGCGCCCATTGTTGGCCGGTGGCCGGGTCGGTGAAAGTGATGCTTTCCGTTTCCGCGGCCGCCAAAGCAGTGGCCAGGGCTGCCTGCGCCTCGGCCTGGGTCATCTGGCTGAGGTCTACGCCGAGCAGGGAGACGCCAGTGTAGATGCGACCATCATGTTGGCTTTGGTAGTTGGAGACGGTAATGGCCAGGAAGATGGCAAGGATGACCAGCGCCGTCAGCGGCGGGACGAGGAAATAGCTGAGATTTCGGGAAAAACGGCCGTTATTCTTCAACGGCCGTTCCGGTGCAGTTGCTTGCATAGAAAGTTCTCTCCTACGATATTGCGCCTGGATTATACCATGCGCCCGGTAGCCTATTCCCCTTACTTAACAGAGTCTCAGGCAAGCGTAGGCAAAAAGAAGGGGAAAGAGGGTTGGGTTGGTTGGGTTGGTTGAGTTGGTTGGGTTGGTTGCCAGCCAACTAACTAACTAACTAACTAACTAACCAACCGACTAACTGCCCAACTCAAGAAATCTCCCGGCGGAGTTGGTCGAGGAAGTGGCCGAGGAAGGTGGCGCGTTGCTCCGCCTCCTGGCGGCCAACGGCCGTTTGCATCGTCCCGGCCAACGTCAGCAGTTTGGTGTAGAAATGGTCCAGCGTGGAGAAGGCGTCGTCGGGCGGTCGGGCGGTGCAAAAGGGATCATCGGGATGGTAGAGCGGGCGGCCCATCGCCCCACCCAACGAGTAGGCGCGGGCCAACCCTACCGCGCCCAGGGCGTCCAGCCGGTCGGCGTCCTGGACGACCTGGGCTTCTAACGTCTGCGGTGGGATTCCGGCGCTGAAGCTGTGGGCGGCGATGGCGTGGCTGATGGCCTCCAGATAACGTTCGGGGTAGTGGATGGCGCGAAGGAAGATAACGGCCGTTTCCGCCGCCAACCGCGAGGCCATGCTCCGCTGCGGGGAATCCTTCGGCACGGTCACGCAATCGTGCAGCCAGGCGGCCGGCAAGACGATGGCCTCGTCCGCCCCGCACGCCTCGGCCAGACGACGGGCATTTGCCACCACCCGCCGCACGTGGGTCAGGTCGTGGGCGGCGTCGGCGGCCATCTGCTCCTGTACAAAGGTTTGGATTGGCGCTTCCCAGTCGGTCCAGTTCATCGCGGGGGATGATAACGGCCGTTGCCTGAGGTGTCAAGACGGCCGTTTAGCGGTACAATCTTGCCCCCACTACTTTGGGACAAATTAATCAAGAAACCATCTTAGGAGAACGACCACATGAATAAACACGACGTACACTTGCTGCAACAATTTCGCGGCTACCCGGCCGTTAGCATCCTGCTGCCCACCCACCGCACCTCCCCGGCCAATCGCCAGGACCCCATCCGCCTGCGGAACCTCATCATAGAGGCGGGCAATCGGCTGCTAGAACAGTTCAGCAAGCGCGACTTGGAGACCATTCTCACCCGCATGGAGAAGGCGGCCAACGAAGTGGATTTTCCCAACGCCCAGGATGGTCTGGCAATTTTCGTCAACCAAGACATCACCCGCATCTTCTACCTGCCCTACCCTGTCCAGGAGCGCGTCGTTATCGCCGACACCTTCGCCACCCGCGACCTGGTCTACAGCCTCAATCGTATGCTGCGCTATTGGGTGATCGCCCTCAGCGAAAATTCCACCCGCCTCTATGAAGGGCTGCGCGAAGATCTGACGGAAATTCAAGAAGAAGGCTTCCCCATGGCCCAAACCGGCCCCACGAAAGGCAAATCCATGCCCACCGACCCGGCCGTGCAGGCTTCGGCCATCCGCGATGAGCGCCATCGCCAATTCTTCCGTCAGGTGGACGAGGCATTCAAGCCCTTCTTCACCGATGACGAACTGCCCATCGTCGTCGTCGGTGTGGATCGTTACCTCTCCTTCTTCCAGGAAGTGTCGGCCCACAGCGAGGCCATCGTCGCCACCCTGCAAGGCAATTACGACAAAACCTCCAGCCATGAACTGGGCAAACTGGTCTGGCCGCTGATGAAAGAGGCCGAGGCGACCCGCAAACTGCAATATCTGGAAATGCTCAACAAGGCGATTGGCGAACGCAAATTCGTCTCTACCGTCGGGCAGGCATGGCGCATGGCCCAGGAAGGACGCGCCCGGCTGTTGCTGGTTGAGGAAGATTACCACTTCCCCGGCCGCACCGACGAAACCGGCCAACACCTCTTCGAGGCCGAAGACCCGAACGACCCAGATGTGATGCCCGACGCGGTAGACGAGATCATCGAAGCCGTCCTGGCCAAGCAGGGCAAGGTGGTCTTTGTGGACAACGGGCAGCTAGAACAGCATCAGCGCATTGCGATGGTGCTGCGCTATTGATTGGTCCCAGAGTAGCGTAGAACTTTTAACGCAAAGGCGCAAAGAGGCAAAGACGCGGAGGTTTTTTTGAGGTAACTCTGCGCCTTTTGTTCCTTTGCGCCTTTGCGTTAGGTTGTGTCCATGACTTTTATGATTTTGCCTGATGAGGCGACCGGCGGGTTGGGAGAGATGCGAATCTTCTGCCCGCCGGGCGCTTTTGCGTTAACCCCGGCCAGTTTGATGGCGCTGCAAACGGTGGGGCAACAGCGTCACCTGCTGGCGGGTGTTGGGCTAGACTGGGGTTGTGGGACCGGCTGTTTGGGATTGGCGGCGGCGCGGATAACGGCCGTTACCCACACCATCGGCCTGGACATCTCTCCCACCAACATCGCCGCCGCCCGGCAAAATGCCCAGGCAAACGGTCTGGCTCACAAATCCCGCTTCTTCCACGCCGACTCCTACACCCCCTACGCCCCCGCCGAACAGATCGAATTGGCCGCTTTCTCCGGGCGGGTGAACTTCATCCTCGCCAATCCCCCCGCCAGT
>CAYONK010000143.1:7118-9071 GCA_964405285.1 uncultured Ardenticatenaceae bacterium | reverse complement strand
CTTTGGCGTTGGCGCTTCGGCCTAAGACCCTGCGCTCCCTCCCCTACCTCTTCAGCACGATTGGCGGGCTGGCCCCCCAAGACGACCCGATGTTCAGAGCGTTCCTCGACGGACAACTGCTCATCTCGGCACAGACGACGGCCGATTCGGCCAACGCCCTTTACGGCAGCGCGGCGCTCGATTTGCCCCGGCGCGGCGTCAACCACGTGCGCGGCGGCATCGGCGCGTTGGCGCAAACGCTGGTGGATTGGATTCGGGCGCAGGGGGGCGAGGTGCTGTTTCGGCAGCAGGTGGAGCGGATTGAGGTGAAGGGTGGGCGGGCAACGGCCGTTCTCACCCGCAAAGGTCTCCGCTTAGAAGGCGACAACATCCTGGCGAACCTCACCCCCTGGGCGCTCTATGAGTTGCTCGGCGAAGCAGCCCCGCGCCGTTTGCAGCGCGAAGTGGCCCGGCGTGAGCCGACCTGGGGGGCGTTCACCCTCTACCTGGGGCTAGATGCCGCCCGTCTGCCGCAAACGCCCATCGGCCACCATCAGGTCATCGTGGACCACACGAAGCCGCTGGGCGAAGGCAACTCCGTCTTCCTCTCCCTGGCCGACGCCGACGACGCGACGCGGGGGCCGACTGGGACGCGCGTGGCGACGCTCTCCACCCATACGGCCGTCGCCCCCTGGTGGGAATTGCGCCAATCGGCCAGCAAAGCAGCTTATGAGGAGCGACGCGCCGCCTACACAGAGCGGCTGCTGACGGCCGCCGAGCGAGCCATCCCCGGCCTGCGCGACGCCATCACCCTCTGCCTGCCGGGCACGCCCTTGACATTTGAGTTTTACACGAAACGGCCGTTGGGCATGGTGGGCGGCTTCGCCCAGACCTCGCTTTTTGCGGCGCGGGGGCCGGGCACGGGGCTGGCGAATGTGTGGTTGGTGGGAGATTCGATCTTTCCCGGCCAATCTACGGCGGGGGTGACGTTGGGGGGGATGCGGGTGGCAACGGCCGTTCTCCAGGCCAGTCCGCGAAAAAGAGGGGTGGGGAGGCTGATAAACGCCGATGGCGCAGATTTGCGGGAAGCAGTCTAGCGCCAGTGAACAGAAGTCAGTAAGCAGCGTTCAGTGGGCTTATTCCTCTGATTTTGCTGCCAGGCGGCCGGCGAATTCCTGATGTTCCGGTGTAGACAGGCCAGCCTGCAAGGTGGCGAACAGCCCGGCCAGATCGTCCGTCCAGAACTGGTCTGAATGAAACTGCAGGCCGGGGAAAACCTGGCTGCGAATCACCCCATCTTCGCCCGGCTCTAATGGCAAATAGGCCCCTTCCACCAGTTGGAACCAGCGTGTCTCCTGCTCGTGGGCCAGCAAAACCAGGTATTCCTGCACCCCATTGCGCCGATAGACGCGCAGCTTCTCATGCAAGTCGTAGGCCACGCTGCTGGCCGCCACCTCCACAATCAACTCCGGTGCGCCCTCCAGGTAATCGTCCACGCTCAGACGAGATCGTCCGCCCTTTTCCTCTTTCAGACGGAGAAAAGCATCTGGTTGGACTTCATTCTCCAGGTCAAGGCGAACGGTCGCATTGTCGCCGAAATCTGTCCCTGGCGTGGCCATCACATAGTTGAATAACCAGCCAACCATCCGGCTGTGGGGCTTGCTATGTTTTTCATGATGAACGGGGGAAGGCATGTGGACAACTCCTTCGATGAGTTCGGCTTTTTTCAGGTGGGGATGGGCAGCGTAACGCCGTTCAAATTCGGCGCGGGTTAAGTGGTCGCCGTTTTGGAGGGGGGGGAGAACGGCCGTTTTCAACCGTCTCGTCTTCTTGTCAGGAATTGCTGCTGTCACCATATGTCGCACCTCTCTGGCTTGATTATAGCGCAAAACGGCCGTTGCAGAGCTTAGGGACGGGTGGCTTTCGCCTGCCGCACAATTTCGGCAATCTGCCCCAGGTGGTCATTGTCGTGGA
>CAYONK010000143.1:5176-7018 GCA_964405285.1 uncultured Ardenticatenaceae bacterium | reverse complement strand
GCTTTCGCCTGCCGCACAATTTCGGCAATCTGCCCCAGGTGGTCATTGTCGTGGACCAGACCGAGGACAAAGCGGCCGATGGCGTTCATCGGCCGGGGCGATTGGCTCATTTCCAGGTGAGGCGCGTCCGGCCAGAGGCCGAGGCTGGCCAGGCGCATCCGGCGGCTCTCTTGCAGCCGGTGGCGGCATTGGGCGATGGTGGTGACGCTTTGCCAGGGGATTTCGGAACGGGAACGGCCGTCGCGCTGCACGCCCCGCGCCAACTCCGCCGCCAGAAAGGCGCTCTCCTCCGCCGAAGCGGTGGTGTGGACGATAACGTGGCCCAGCGTCCAGGCGATATTTTGCTCTGCCTCCGTCGCGGCATAAACGTCGCGGGCAGCCGGGTCTTCTGGCACAAAGGTCACATCTTCATCGGTGCAGTCGGCGACGAGGTCGAGCATGTGGTCTATCATTTCGTTGGTCAGGCGGTGCAAATCGGCCGGGGTGAGGCCGGCGGTGAACTCCGCCAGAGTAACTTCTCGGTTTTTGAGGGGGGTGAAATTGAGCATGTTGAATTGTGAAATGTGAATGGGGAATTGTGAATTGTGAAGTGGGAGATTGGAGATTGGGGATTGGATCAATCTCCAATCCCCAATCTCCTTATTTTAGGGGCAAGACGGCCAGTTAACACCTTGCCAGGTGTTGGCATTGTTGGAGATAGCCGCAGGCGGCCAGATAGCCATCTGCCCGGTGAACAAGACCTGAGCCATCATGCGGTAGGGGTTTGTGAGCGCGGGCATTTCTGCGCCAGTGTCAATCTCTACCTCAACGATCCATTGGGCGGTTCCTGGCTCACCGATAACGGCCGTCCAGTTGCTGCTGCTATATCCCGGATTCCAGTCCAGGCCGTCGGAGTTGCTGCCGATACCTGCCTGCACCGACAATGTGCCATCCCGCACAATCTGGAAGAAGCGATCCGAGGTGTCCGGGTCGCCGCCATTGCCCGTCGTGTCGAAATAAAGGCGCAGCGAATCGCTGGGATTGTTGGTCGGATCGTTGATCAGCCAGGCCATGTACAGCGTATTGCCGTTGCGGCCCAGGAAACCCTGGACCAGGTTGGCCGGACCAACCGACCCCTCAGGTTGGAATTGAATCTGCGGTGAAGGCGGCCATTCCACCGGACTGAACACCCCATCAATCGTTGGCGGCACAGCCAGGCAAGCGATTTGCGGATTGGGCAACGGCGTATTGGTCGGGGTAAGTGTGGGCAGTGGCGTGGTCGTCTCCGTTGGCGTGGCGGTGGGCACGCCGGTGTTGGTCGCCGTTGGCGTGTTAGTCGGTGTCGGTGTTTGTGATGGGGTGAGCGTCGCCGTGGGTGTGGGGGTGATGCTCGGCGTATTGCTTGGCGTCCAGGTTGGTTGGGGTGTGCCGGTTGCGGTGGGCGGGCCAGGCGTATGGCTGGGCGTGGGCGAGACGATGGGCGTTATGGTTGGCGTTGGGGTGTGGAACACCAGCGGATTCAGCCCCATCGCTACCGCCATGCCGTCCGAAATACCATCGCCAGAGGTATCCCATTTAAGCGGGTCGGTGCGGTAAATCAGCACCTCCTCGCCATCGGTCAGGCCATCCTTGTCGGTGTCGCGGTCCCTGGGGTTTGTGCCGTAGATGAAGACCTCGTCCCCGTCGGTGAGGCCATCGCCGTCGGTGTCGGGATTGAAGGGGTCTGTGCCAATGGCGAGTTCTTGGGCATCGGTCAGGCCATCGCCGTCGCTATCCTGACCAGCCTGTGGGGTCAGGGCGATGATCGTGAGGTCAATGGTGGGGGTGAGGGCAACGGCCGTTTCCGTCAGGGCAATGGCGGGC
>CAYONK010000143.1:0-5166 GCA_964405285.1 uncultured Ardenticatenaceae bacterium | reverse complement strand
TCGTGGGCGTGGAGCGGGGCCGGCCCACATCCCAAAAGCCACCCAGGTTAAAGATAAACGCCATCCCCGCAATCACGCTGCAAAAAACAACCACGCCCAATAGGGTATACCATAAAGCCATCGGCACAGCCGCGCCAGTGCGCGCCTGACCATTCAGCGTCACTCGTCCTCCGGCCTGCGAAGCCACGTCTACTTCAAAATTATAGATTTCACCGCCGCCCACCCAACTTTGCTGCCGCGCAGCAAAGTCCAGATTCACCGTCGTGACCTGCCCGCCTTGCAGGCGGATGCGACCGCGCTCTCCCTGTACTTTGAGAGCGCGCAGCGGATCGCGCACGGTCACGCTGAATTCGCCGGGCATGTTGCCGGTGTTTTCAATGGTCACGCCGACGGTGTCTGGCAGCCGGATCTGGTTGCTGCTCAACCCGGCCTCAAAAGCGACAAACCCCGTGAGCATCAAGGACAGACCAACGCCGACACGCAGTTGGCGGTAACGTTGCGAGACCAATTCCAGGCGGACGCGCTGGCGTCCGGTAGGCGTTGTGCGATGGCGCGGCGGCCGGATAATCACCGGTATCTGTGTGGTTGCCCCGGCCGGCAAATCAACAAACTCGCCGGGCGTACTCACCCAATCTTGGGGAATACCCTGCACCCGAATTGTCACCCGGTCGGTGGCAGCCCCTCGATTGACAACTTCCACGTTGAGCGTGGTGCGCCGTCCCGGCTCGACTGTGAGCGTCTCTTGAGGCAGGAAGATGGCTAATGGCTCTTCGGCTGGTTCTGGCGCGAGTTCGGCCGCCGGAGTGGTGCGCCCCAGGGTAACGGCCGTTGGCTGAGCCGGTGGCGTGCCGGCCGCTGCCGTATGGTCCGATTCGTAATGGGTCACTTCCGGGCCAACGAGAGACAGCTCGTATGGCCCAATGCGCAGGCGCATCGCCGGGGCAATAGGCGTCGGATCGTCGGTACGCAATCGCCTGTCGTTGAGGAATGTGCCGTTAATACCGCCCAGGTCCAACACTTCCCAGCCCAACGGCGTCGCTTGCAGCCGGGCGTGGTGGCGCGATACGCCCTCGGCCGGCAGCACAATGTCGTTGTCGGCATTGCGCCCCAAAGTGATAACCGCCTGGGTCAATTGAACCCGGCTGGGCGGATGCCCTGGCGTATCAATCAACAACTCATAGCCCGGCGGCGGGTCACTCACGCGGGCCAGGATGTCCGATTCTTGCGTCAGGACGCGAGTGGGCGCGCCTTCCAGGGAGATCATCGCGCTGTGCAGGGCTGCATCCAGGTCGGCGCCAGTGTCATAGCGGTCGGCCGGGTTTTTGGCGAGCAATTTGGCCAGGATGGTGTCAATGATGGGCGGAATGTCCTGGCGCACCTGCCGCGCCGGTGGCGGCATGGTCCCTTTGCGATGGGCGGTCATCGCTTCCGTCAGACTTTGGAAGGAGAAGGGGAGGCGGTTGGTGAAGAGTTCGTAGAGAGCAACACCGAGGGCGTAAAGGTCGGAACGGCCGTCGAGTTGTCCTCCCTCACACTGCTCCGGCGACATGTAGGTGGGCGTGCCCAGCGTCATGCCAGTGCGCGTCATGTCGGAGCCTTCCGTTAGTTTCACCAGGCCAAAATCGGTGAGAACGGCGCGAAAAGGCTGTTCACCCGGTTTGTCGGCGCGGGTCAGCCGTTTGAGGATGATGTTGCCCGGCTTCACATCCCGGTGGACGATGCCACGCCGGTGAGCATAATCCAGCGCCAGGGCGATATGACTGCCGATTTGCAGACCCTGGGCCAGCGGCAGGTATTTTTGGTCTTGCTGCAAGCGGCGCAGGTGGGCGCGCAGGCTGCCGCCATCCACATACTCCATGGTGATAAACAGCCCATCCTCCGAAGAGCCAAAGTCGAAGATGCGCACAATGGAGGGATGGTCCAATTGGGCGGCCGTTTGCGCCTCCTGGATCAGCCGGTTGCGGAACTCCGCCTGCCGGGCATACTGCTCGTGCATCAGCTTAATGGCGACCTGGCGATTCAAGTTGCGGTCGTGGGCGCGGTAGACGGCCCCCATGCCGCCATCGCCCAGGAGCGATTGCAGTTCATACCGGTTATTGATGACGCGGCCGATTTTTGAGTTCATCACACGCCTCTTTATGCTTGCGAATTGTGGATTGGGTGTTTTAGGAGCGCTTTGCATCCGTTGGCCCGCGATCAAACAATCCTAATTGCCGGGGACCAGATACGGTCGGAATCCCATTCACTTCCTTCCCGTTTTTCGTCTCAACCATACCCTCATGACGCGCCGCCGCACATACCTCTCCCCAACTGGCAAAATAGTCGTCATAATATCGGATGGGGTATTTGCCATATTGTATCATGTCTTCGCGGGAAGGCAGGCGGTGAAGCTGCCTGGCGACGCGCCGAACTTCCAATTGTAATGTTTTCTTGGGCACTTCATAGCGCTGCTGCGCCATACGTGGCACGCGGCTGTTTTTCTCGGTCAACTCGCGCTCGGCTTTACGAAATGGGTCCATCCCCTGGCGAATTTCCTCGTGCCGCGTCAGAGCGATTTGGTGATACTTTTCTGAAAGTTCAATCCCGACGTAATGTCGCCCCATCTGGTGCGCTGTTAAGGAAGTGGTACCCGCGCCATTGAAGCAATCTAATACCACCTCGTCTGGCTCAGTAAAAATGGAGATGAGGCGGTAGAGCAATTGCGGCGGGAGTTGGCAAGGGTGGTCTACCCGGCGGCTGTTGTGCTTGAGGCGGTGAATATCCCACCACAAATCAGTCAACAGGCCCCGATCGGTCAGCCCAAAAGCGTTTCGTTCGCGGACGCAGCCGGTCCGTAGGCAGTAGCCTTCGGCCAGCGGTTCGAGCGGCAGGAAGGTTTTGGCGTTGTTGGGGATGTTGAAACCGCCAGATTGGCCGATCAAACCGGGCAATGGGCGCGATTCTCCTTTGCTGAAGCAGATGATGGCGTAATGGGCGGGCATGATCTTTCTGACTGGGAAAGAAAGGGCGTCCCAGGCGATCCAGTTTTGCAGGGATAGGATTGTCTCCATGAAAAGAAAATGGCGGATGGCCCAGATGGGGATGTTGAGGATGGCTAAGGTGCGGCCCGGCCGTAAAACCCGCGCCGCTTCACGGATCCAATCGTCGCACCATTGAAAGTATTCCTGAATGGAGAGGTCGTCTGAGTAGGTGTTGTAGTTTTTTTTCAGATTGTAGGGTGGGTCAATGAAGACGAAATCTACCGATTCATCGGGTAGGTTGCGTAAGTTGTGGAGAGCGTCGCCGTGGAGTAAACGGCCGTTGTCCCCCACCACAGGCAAATCAAGCGTCAATGCGGGCTGCTGCGTCTGGTACACAGGCAAAACCCGCTCCGCAACCCGTCTGACAGGAGGCCAGATTCCGCGCAAATCCAGCACACGCAACTCCTGATACGGTTCAAGCCCAAACAGATCGGCGAACCGCTCGATCAATTCCGAAAGGTCGCCTTCCAGGTCTACCGCAATGTCCCGCCAGACATCGGAGATCAAAGTCCCGTAGGCGTTGTAGGTGTGCTTCTTCCCGCCGTAATCTTTAGTAGTTTTGTCGCAGGCGGGGCAGTAGGTGTACTGAATGCGGGTGACAGTATGTTTGAGTACCCCTTTGTAGCGGGTATGGACTAATGCGCCGAAATGGTGGTTGGGCAGCGATCTATTTTCGCTGTCATAGAGAACGGTTTTGCGCTTGATGCTGATCCAAAGTTGGTAAGTAAGCGATTGAAGCGATTGCTGCGCGTGAACCAGGCTCGTCGGTTCGCCAAGCGTGATCAAAGTCGCATTCTGACCCAAGGAACGGATGGCATTCTCCAATGCGGTGTCCAATTCCCCGGCCGGTATCTGAGCGTGCGGGGGGAGGATGAGCAGGCAGACATCGGGGAAAACGGCCGTCAACTGCCCAATCTCGCTTTGGTGGCGAAGGGTAATAGGGTTCAGGCGGAGCGGCCGGCTGTCTTCTGAGAGGTGCGTCACAAAACCTTACTCCAGAAACTCCGTGATAAACTGCGCCAATTCATGTTTCAATTCGCCAGTGGGAATATACTCGCGCAAATGGGTGATAGAGCGTTTGATTTTCTCCGCGCTAAAATCGGACAGAACGATGAGATGTTTGACAAACAAGTTCGGCCGCATTCTGGCCGATGGCAGAATGGTGATGAATTCTTCAACAGAACGAACCGGGAAGTTGAGGATGGAGATGAAATCATCTTGCGTTTGTAACAATGCCGTTACGATGGCCGCGCCATCATCTTTTTCGGCAAATTCAATCGGCCAGGAAAGGGCAGCGTTTTGTCTCAATTGTTCAACGGTTCGCTTGTAATTCATCAGTTTATCGGACCATTTTCCATTATTTACGCTTCTGTCAAGATTTCTTGCAGTGTCCTCAGGAGAGCTTCCACTTCTCGCCGGCCGATCCAATAATGCGTCACGGTCCTAAAAGAGCGGGGGCCGGTGGCTCCGATCCAGACATTGGCGCGGTCGCGCAGGGCGTCGGCAACGGCCGTTCCCCCCACCCCCACACGCTCATCCAACGCCCAAAAGACCATGTTCGTCCGCACCATCTCCGGCTCGACAACGATGCCGGGGATGTCGGCCAACCCATCGGCCAGCAGCCGGGCGTGGGCGTGGTCATCGGCCAGACGCTCCACCATCTCGCGCAGGGCGACCAGACCGGCGGCGGCCAGCACGCCCGCCTGCCGCATCCCGCCGCCCAGGATTTTCCGCGCCCGGTGCGCCCGGTGGATGAAATCGGCCGAGCCGCACAGCACAGAACCAACCGGGGCGCACAACCCCTTGCTCAGGCAGAAGGTGACGGAATCCACATCTTGGGTCAGGGCGGTGGCGGGCAAATTTTGGGCGACGGCGGCATTGAACAGCCGCGCCCCGTCCATGTGGACGGCCAACCCGTGCCGGTCGGCCACCTGGCGGATGGCGGCAAAGTAGTCGGGCGGCAGGGGGTAGCCATGTTTGCTGCCGTAGCTGTTTTCCACCAGGATGAGGCTGGTGTGGGGGTAATGGGCGTTGTGGGGGTCGGAAACGGCCGTTTCCACCTCCGCCACCTCAAACCGCCCCATCGCGTCCGTAGACAGCACGCGGGGGAAGATGCCGCCCAAAACCGACATACCACCCGCTTCAT
>CAYONK010000142.1:0-9073 GCA_964405285.1 uncultured Ardenticatenaceae bacterium | reverse complement strand
GTTTGAGTAAGAAGCGAGAGCGAGAGAGAATTTCTTCCTCTCGCTCTCGCTCTCGCTCTAGCTCTCAAGGAAGCTGCTATGAATCGCACAATCATCATGCTGGGTATCGCCGGGGACAGCGCGGCCGGGAAGACCACCCTCAGCCAGGGCATCGCCGACGCCCTGGGCCACGACCAGGTGACGGCCATCTGCTGCGACCATTACCACAAATACAACCGCGCCCAACGCAAAGAACTCGGCATCAGCGCCCTCTCGCCTGAAGGTAACTACGTAGACATCATGGAGCAGCATTTCCGCCTCTTGCGCGAAGGGCATCCCATCCTCAAACCGGTCTACAATCATAGCACCGGCGACTTCGACGCTCCGGAGTACGTCAGGCCGACTAAATATGTCATCATCGAAGGGCTACTGCCCTTCCATACTCGTATCATGCGCCTTTGCTTTGACGTGAAGGTCTACCTGAATCCCCCGGAATCGCTGCGCCATAAGTGGAAGATCAAGCGCGACACCACCAAGCGCGGTTACACCCTGGAACAAGTGATGTCCTCCCTCGCCGGCCGCGCCGACCTCTCCCCCAAATACATCCACCCGCAACGGGGCTGGGCCGACATGGTGGTGCGCTTCCAACCCCGCGAAGGCCACGAAGAAGAGAGCGGCGGCCACCTCAACGCCCATCTTGTCCTGCGCCCCACCCTACCCCATCCCGACCTGAGCGACGTGCTGGAACACAGCGGCAACGGGACCGAACCGGCCATGCGCCTGGAATTGGGGCGTTATGAGGGAAAACCGGTTGACTTTTTAGAAATCTCCGGTAATGTCACAGCAGAAAAAGCTCAAGAATTAGAAGAGCTAATTGATGGGCATCTGGCCGAGGATAGCCACGTGAACCTGGACAAATTAGGTCGCTACCAATCAGGTCTGGAAGAAAAGCGGAGCTATCCCCTGGCGCTTACTCAACTGCTCATCGCCTATCACATGGTTGCGGCCGGCGAAACGGTATTCAAAGAATAACAGAGATTGGAGATTAGAGATTGGAGACCACTTCAATCTCCAATCTCCAGTCTCCAATCTCCCTAAATAAGGAAGCAACCATGAGCGACAACCTATCAACCACCCTCCGCCCCCTGACAAACAGCATCCGCGCCCTGGCGATGGATGGCGTGCAAAAAGCGAACAGCGGCCACCCCGGTATGCCCATGGGCATGGCGGATGTGGCCGCTGTGTTATGGGCGCGTCACCTGAAATTCGACCCCAAAGAACCCAATTGGCCGGACCGCGACCGCTTTGTCCTCTCGGCCGGGCATGGCAGTATGCTGATTTATTCGCTGCTCCACCTGGCCGGGTTTGATCTGCCAATGGAGCAGCTACAAGCTTTCCGGCAGTGGGGCAGCAAGACGCCCGGCCATCCCGAAGTGGGCCACACCCCTGGCGTGGAGACGACGACTGGCCCATTGGGGCAGGGCATCTCCACGGCCGTTGGCCTGGCCCTGGCCGAACGCTGGCTGGCGGCGAAGTACAATCAGCCCGGCTTTACGGTGGTGGACCACCACACCTACGTTATCGCCAGCGACGGCGACCTGATGGAAGGGGTCTCGCATGAGGCGTGCGCCCTGGCCGGGCATTTGGGCCTGGGGCGGTTGATTGTCTTCTACGACGACAACGAGATCACCATTGACGGCGACACCGACCTGGCCTTCACTGAGGACGTGTTGGCCCGCTTCGCCGCCTATGGCTGGGGGACGTGGCGGGTGGACGGCCACGACCCGAACGCGGTTGAGGTGGCTTTGCAGGAGGCATTGGCGGATGGGGAACGGCCGTCGCTCATCGCCTGTCGCACGGTCATCGGCTTTGGCAGCCCGAACCGGGGTGGCACGGCCAAAGCGCACGGCGAACCGCTGGGCGCGGAAGAACTCCGCCTGAGCAAAGAGGCGCTCGGTCTGCCTCAAGAACCCTTCTGGACCGACCCGCAGGCGTATGCCCTGTTGGGCGAAGCAGGCAAAACAGGCGCGGCGCGGCATACCGCCTGGCATGAATTGATGGCCGGATACGCCGCAGCCCATCCCGATCTGGCGGCCGAATTCCAGCGAATCATGCGCGGCGACCTGCCAGAGGGCTGGGACGAATTCACCGTCGAATACGCCGCCCCGGACGCGACGCGCAACACGGCCCACAAGGCGCTCAACGAACTGGCAAAGCGCGTGCCGGAACTGCTCGGCGGCTCGGCCGACCTGACCGGCTCGAACAAGACAGACCTGAAAGGGGAGAAGGACGTGCAGCGGGGACAGTACAACGGCCGTTATCTCCGTTTTGGCGTCCGCGAGCATGGCATGGGGGCAGTCATGAATGGCATGGCCCTACATGGCGGTATCATCCCCTACGGTGGCACCTTCCTGGTCTTTTCTGATTACATGCGGCCGGCCATTCGTCTGGCCGCCTTGATGGGGGCGCAGGCCATCTACGTCTTCACCCACGACTCCATCGGCCTGGGCGAAGACGGCCCGACCCATCAGCCCATCGAACACCTGGCCGCCCTCCGCGCCATCCCCAACCTGACGGTGATCCGCCCGGCCGATGCGTATGAGTCGGCGGTGGCCTGGAAAACGGCCGTTGCCCACCGCACCGGCCCCACCGCCCTCATCCTCACCCGGCAAAAGCTCCCCCTCTTCAACCCCGACATCGCCGAAGGCTTAAAGCAAGGGGCCTACGTCCTCAGCGACGCCGCCGACCCGCAGGTCATCCTCATGGCCTCCGGCTCCGAGGTAGAAATTGCTCTGGGCGCGCAAAAATTGTTGGCCGAACAAGGCATCGCCGCCCGCGTCGTCTCCTTCCCCAGTTGGGAATTGTTCGAGGCGGCGCCGCAGGCATACCGCGATTCTGTCCTGCCGCCCACCATCACGGCGCGGGTGGCCATGGAAGCGGGCGTGGCCCAGGGCTGGCAGCGCTACGTCGGCAGCCAGGGGGCGATTCTCTCCCTGGAGACCTTCGGCGCCTCCGCCCCCTACGAAACCCTCTACCGCGAATTCGGCCTGACCCCCGAAGCGATGGCCGCCGCCGCCCGCCGTCTGCTCACGTAGGGGCGACCCTTGTGGTCGCCCTCTTATGGACGCATTAAATAGGGCAGGCACAAGGCCTGCCCCTACAAACTTGCCATGAACGTAAAACTCGCCCCATCCATCTTATCGGCCGATTTTGCCCGGTTAGGAGAACAGGTCCGCGAAGCCGTCAAGGCCGGGGCGGAGTACATCCATCTGGACGTGATGGACGGCCACTTTGTGCCCAATATCACCATCGGCCCCCTGGTTGTGGAGGCGTTACGGCCGTTGGCCCGCGAAACCGGCGCCGTGCTGGACGTTCACCTGATGATCGAAAAGCCGGAACGCTACCTGGCCGACTTCGCCCAGGCGGGGGCCGACATCCTCACCGTCCATGTAGAGACCTGCCCCCACCTGCACCGCACCGTGCAGGTCATCCGTGAATTGGGCGTGCGGCCGGGCGTCACCCTGAATCCGGCCACGCCGCTATCCACGTTGGAAGAGATTTTGCCGGATGTGGATTTGGTCCTGATCATGTCGGTCAACCCCGGCTTTGGCGGCCAATCCTACATCCCCGGCAGCACGGATAAAATCCGCCGCCTACGCCAGATGTTGGACGCGATTGGCTCCACGGCCGATCTGGAAGTAGATGGAGGGGTGAAAACCCACAACGCCGCCGAAATCGCCGCCGCCGGGGCCAACGTCTTGGTGGCGGGCAGCGCCATCTTTGGCGGTGGGCAAGCCATCGCGGCCAACATCGCCGCCTTCCGCCGGGCGCTCGGCGGATAAGCTAGCGATTGGAGATGGGCCAAATCTCCAATCGCTAATCTCCAATCTCCAATCTCCAATCCCTCTCTTATCCCCCCAGCAATTCTCAATTTGGGCCTGATATTTGCATAACCAGGTTTGTTTCTACGCTTTTCACGCTTAATTGTCATGCTGAGCGAAGCGAAGCATCCCTACGGCCTCGGATTTTCCAGGGGAACGGGATGCTTCGGAGGATGCTTCGACACTGCTCAGCACAGGCTCTCAGCATGACATCTCTCTTGTTAAATTGAGAATTGCTGTTATCCCCCCGGACAATGCCCCATTGCCGGAACTCTGCTATACTTTGTCGTGGCGTGGCCAGCGCCTTTCTGTTGGTCCACCATTAAAAAGTATCTGGGGTCGGTTCGCGCTGGACGGCGGGGACGGACCTGTTTGTGGCAATGAAAAAGGAGAGTTTCTGATGATTGTAACGACGGCTGAACTATTCAAAATCGCCTACGGCAAATTCGCCATCGGCGCGTATAACATCAACAACATGGAGCAGGCGTTGGGCCTGTTTGAGGGCAACATCAAGGCGCAGGCTCCGTTTATCGTGCAGATTTCCAAAGGGGCGCGCAAGTACGCCAATCCGAAAATGCTGGAAGCGATCATCCGCGCGGCGGGCGATCTCTATCCTGAGGCCATTTTTGCCGTCCACCTGGATCATGGCGATGAGCAAACGGCTTATGATTGCATTGATTCCGGCTTCTACAGCTCGGTGATGATTGACGCTTCGCACCATCCATTTGAGGAAAACGTGGCCATCACCCGCCGGGTGGTGGAGCGCGCCCACGCCAAAGGGATTAGCGTGGAGGCGGAGTTGGGTATGTTGGGCGGCGTGGAAGAGGACATCGCTGTGGACGAGAAGAACGCCATGTTGACCGACCCCGATGAGGCGAAGGCGTTTGTGGAACAGAGCGGCTGCGACTGTCTGGCGGTGGCGATTGGTACGAGCCATGGGGCGTATAAGTTCAGCGGCGGCCAGGGGCTGCACTTCGGCCGGATGGCGGAGATTCAGAAGCGGCTGCCCGGCTTCCCGCTGGTAATGCACGGCTCTAGCTCGGTCCCGCAGGAAGAGGTGGAGCGAATCAACGCGGCGGGCGGCAAGCTGGACCCGTCGGCGAAGGGTGTGGATGCGGATGAGTTCGCCAAGGCGGTCCCCCTGGGTGTGACGAAGGTGAACATTGACACCGACGGCCGTTTAGTCTGGACGCGCGTTCATCGGGAATACTTCCGCGATGAGCCGGCCGGTTTCGATTTCCGCAAACCGGGCACGATGTTCGTCCCGGCCTACGCCGATTTCATCGTGGACAAGAGCCACAAGCTGCTCTCGGCCGGGACGCTGCCGATGGTGCGTGAGGCGTTAGGGAAATAGGATAGAGATTAGAGATTGGAGATTGGAGATTGGAGATTGCCTTAATCTCCATTCTCCAATCTTTTTTCCAAAGGCGCTCCCACCGGGGCGCTTTTTTGTTGGGGGTGGGTGGGTATAATAGGGTCATTGGCTGGGGTAACAAAATGGGTAGCCCTTTGGCTACCCCTCACGGACAGGGGGTAGTCAGATGGCTACCCCTGCCACAACGGGTACGAGATGACAGCAATCGTTGAACAAAAATCGGTGGAGATGTATGGAGATGACGTCACGGCCGTTCGCTGCGACGACGGCCAGATTTACGTTTCCATCAGCCATATGTGCGGGGCGCTGGGGCTGGATGCTCAGGCGCAGCGGCGGCGGATGAACCGGCACAAGGTGTTGCAGGCGGGCGTGGTCGGCCTGGATAATCTGATGACCGCCGGGGGGCTGCAATCGGGCTACGCTTTGCGGGTGGATTTGGTGCCGTTGTGGCTCTCCGGGGTGCAGGTAACGGCCGTTAAAGAGGAAATCCAAGAGAAGCTCTACAACCTGCAAGTCAACGCCGGGCGCATCCTTTGGGAAGCGTTCCAGGCGGGCGAGTTGACTATCGAAGAGGAGTTCGACCAACTCCTGCAACAAGATTCGTTGGCGGTGGATGCCTATAAAACGGCCGTTGCCCTCGTCAAACTCGCCAAAAACCAAATCCTGCTCGAAGCCAAAATCAGCCAGCACGATACCCGCCTGGACGACCTGGACCGGCGGCTGACCAACATGGAAGCCGACCTCCACGACGCCGACCGCACCATCAGCGAAGAGCAGGCGACCCAACTGAGTCAGGCCGTGCGGGCCATCGGCCTGCACCTGACGCAAAGCTCCGGGCAAAACCAGTATGGCAAGGTCTGGGGCGAGTTCTACCGCAAATTTGGCGTCTCCAAATACCGCAATCTGTCGGCGGCCAAATTCGACGCCGCCATGCGCTTCCTGGCCGATTGGTACACCCAATTGACTGACGAAACGCTGCCGTTTTAGCGCGCCCGGCCTGGCGAAGCCGCGGTAGGTGATTCTATGTACAACGCCACCATTCTCGTCGTCGAAGACGAAGCCAGTATCCGCACCATCATCCGCACCTATCTGGAAAGCGCCGGGTTCACGGCCGTTTGCGTAGACAACGGCCCCGAAGCGCTCACCCTGGCCCGCCAGCGCCAGCCCGACCTGGTCATCCTCGATTTGAACCTGCCGGGCATGGACGGCATTGAGGTGGCCGCCCGGCTGCGCGAGGAGTCGGATGTCTACATTCTCATGCTCACCGCCCGCAGCGAAGAGAGCGACCGGGTGGCCGGGCTGCGCATCGGCGCGGATGATTACCTGACCAAGCCTTTCAGCCCGCGCGAATTGGTGGCGCGGGTGCAGGCGATTTTGCGCCGGGCGCGGGCTGCCGGGCCGATGACCCCGCGCAACGTCTACCACTTTGCCCACCTCACGGTGGACGCCGACGCCCATGAAGCGTGGGCCGGAGCGCAAAGCATCAGCCTGACCAGCACGGAGTTCAACCTGCTGCTGGAATTGGCCCGCCACGCCGGCCGGGTGCTAACCCGCGAACAGTTGATAGACCGGGTTTGGGGGGTGGATTTTTACGGCAACGACCGGGTGGTGGATGTCTACGTGGGCCAGGTGCGGCGCAAGTTGGAGCAGGCGACCGGCGAGACGCTGATCCAGACGGTGCGCGGTGTGGGATATAAGTTTAGCGACGAGCAGACGTGAATTTGGGATTTTGGATTTGGGGTTGGAGATTGGAGATTGATCGCTTCCAATCTCTAATCTCCAATCTCTAATCTCTAATCTCCAATCTCTCTTTTCGGTGAACGGATGATGTGGCGGCAGTTACGTTGGCGGATTGTGGCGGCCCATATGGTGGTGGTGGTGGTGGGCGTCGCCTTGATGGTGGGGCTGGCTTACGCTCTGGTAGGTTGGATTGCGCCGGGTGAGCCGGAGACGTTGGCGGCGCTGCGGCGGGTGATGGGAACGGCCGTTTCCCTCGCCGCCCTCGGCGCGATTATTGCCGGGGTCATCACCAGCTTCCTCCTGGCGCGGGAGATTTTACGGCCGTTGCGCCAGATCGCCAGCAGCAGCCAGCGCATCGCCCAGGGGCACTACACCGAGCGCGTCGCCCCGCCAGCCAGCCAGGAATTAGCCCGGGTCGCCGAAAACTTCAACCAGATGGCCGAGGCGCTGGAGCAGGTGGAAAAGCAGCGCATCACCCTCATCGGCAACGTCTCCCACGAACTGCGCACGCCGCTGGCCGGGCTGAACGGCTACCTGGAAGGGCTGCTCGATGGCGTCTTCCCCAACGACGAGGAGACCTTCGCCCTGATGAGCCAGGAGGTGCGCCGCCTGCGCCGCCTGGTGGATGATTTGCAGGCGCTCTCGCGGGTGGAGGCGGGGCAGATCGCTCTGCAACCGGCCGATTTCGACCTGATCTCTCTGGTGGAGCGGGTGCTGCGACAGCTTCAGCCGCAGGCGGAGGATGGGCAATTGCGCCTGACGGCCGATTACGCGGCCGATTCGCTGCCGGTTTATGCCGACGCCGACCGGGTGGCCCAGGTGTTGCTTAATCTGGTGGGGAACGCCATTCGCTACACGCCGGAGGGGGGCTGGATTCAAGTGAAAGTTTACCCCGATGGGCAGATGGCCAGCGTTGCTGTCAACGACAATGGGATCGGCATCCCGCCGGAGGCGCTGCCTTATATCTTCGAGCGCTTTTACCGGGTGGACGCCTCGCGCACCCGGCGCAGCGGCGGCAGCGGCATCGGCCTGACCATCGCCCGGCATCTGGTGTGGGCGATGGGGGGGGAATTAACGGCCGTTAGCCCCGGCCTCCATCAGGGCAGCGTCTTCCACTTCACCCTGCCACGTGAGAAGGGGGATTAACGCCGGGCAATTGCACGCTCTTCTCCTGAAGCGCAAAGACGCGCTAACCTGTATGGCTCAATGACTGCCAGCGACCCCCGTACCCTTGCCTCTGATAAAGTAGACGACGGTACTTACGACCACTATCAGTAAATACAGCGGGATACCAAGCAACGCCACCAGAAAGAACACGGCCTCGTCACCGCCGGTGATTGTGAAGTAAGGGAAAAACATGGCGTAGACGAAGTTGTGTAACAAGACGCCGACGACAAAGGCGGGAATGAGCAGCAAGGTGTACCAACTTAACTGCAAATAGCGGCGGGGCGGCTGCGTGCTGACGATGGTATACGCCAGTGTAAGCAGCAGATAAAGCGGAACAGCCACCGCGCCAAACAAGAAAATGAGCGTGGGCAACGCGGTAGCCGCCAACCCTGTTGCTTGCCCGGTGGTCACCGTCTGGTGTACAAAGTCAACCACGTTCACGCCGGTCAGAGCGTCAAAGAGTACGTCCAGTAAACCGAAGATTGCCCACATCGCAGCAACCGCTGCCACCCATAAGACGCCAGCCACCAAAAATTTACGCCAACTAAGCAGGAAGATCGCGTCGGTTATCTCTCGCCAATTGCCGGTACTGGGATAGGTTTTCATCGCGTATATACCAATCCTGGCGTGAGTGCTGAGGGGGTAATTGTTGAAAAGAGGCGAGCAACTCCCACGCCCTAAATGCCTGTTGCCGAGGCAGGCAACTATCTGCCTCTATTATAACATACTGGCTGGCTCTACGTTGCTTCTTGTGCGGCGTTTCCTGCGCCGGTCCGAAACTCTCCCACATCCTCTGCTAAGAAGCCAATCGTAACCATACAGCCTCTCAAGACCTGACAGGTCTGTATCTGGTTGACTGACGAATCTCAAATTTATACCGCGGAGCGCGGAGGACGCGGAGGTTCTCTCTGGGAGAACCTCCGCGTCCTCT
>CAYONK010000141.1:0-9075 GCA_964405285.1 uncultured Ardenticatenaceae bacterium | reverse complement strand
GCCGAGGGTTGTTGGAAGCTAAACACTTGGCAGCCCTGGGGATTGACGCCGGACATGACGGGCTTGATCGCCCCATCTTTACCGGCTGCGTCGGGCGCTTGCAAAATGATGAGCAGGCTGTAATTGTCCTGGGCGTAGAACACGTCTTGTAATACTTTAAGCCGTTCGATGTCGGCGGCTAATTTTTCCCGCGCTTCGCGTTTGTGTTTGAAGTCGCCGGTGTAGGCAGGATCGAAATCGGTCAGACGAGTTCCCTGGTCGGGCTTGAAAATAAAGGGGTCATTCATGGTTTTTCTCCTTGTTGCTTGTATCCGTCATCGGGGGGGGCCGAAGACGGGTTCGAGGATGTGATCGCGGCCAGTGGTGAAGCAAGACAAACTGTAACGCATGGATTAGCCTTTAGCAAGCTGTGGCGGCGGGCGTGGCAGGGCAATCGCTTTCTAGCCACAAATCAAGCATATTCGCTTCTTGAAGAAGATAGGACACAGATTTTCACAGATGAACACAGATGAAAGCGGGGAAATCTGTGTTGATCTGTGTCCCATTTTTTAGAAAGCGATTGCCCTGCGGGCGTGGTCTCTTTCTTGACAAGCAGGGTAGCAACCAATAAGCTAGTGGCGAAGCAATTCAGAACGCTTTAGCCGAGGTAAACGGCCGTGTCTGAGAACTACGAACCTCTCTCCAATTTTGATGCCGCAATTTTGGGCATTGAAGACAAAACCAACCTGATGATGATCGCGGGGTTACTCACGTTTGCCCGCCCAGTGGATGTGGCGCGGCTGAAGCGTGTACTGACAGAACGCTGGCTCCCTTGGCGGCGGATGCGCCAGCGTGTCATCCGGCCAGATTTGCCGCTGGCCCGCGCTTATTGGGAAGATGACCCTGTTTTTAACCTGAATGCCCACGTGCGCCGCATTGCTTTGCCCGCACCGGGCGACCGGGCAACCCTGCAAGAGGTGGTGGGCGATCTGGTGAGTATGCCACTGGATTATTCTAAACCGCTGTGGCAGTTTCACGTCATTGAGAATTATGGGTCTGGCGGGGCGCTGCTTCTGCGGATCCATCACGCAATCGCCGATGGGGTGGCGTTGGCGGAGTTGATGATCCATTTGAGTGATGAAACGCCGCAAGCCGCAGGGAAAACGGCCGTTTCTCCCCCACCCGCCCCCTTTCCCAATGGTCAACTGCCAGAAGCAAGCACGGAACTCGGCCGGCAAATTGGTCTGGCCGCTTATTTCGGCCGGCGGGTAGCCCGTCGTCTGGCCATCGCCGGATTAGATGTGCTGAGCGACCCGGATAAAGGGCAAGCCCTGTTCGACAAAGGGTTAGCCCAGGCCCAATCCACCCTCCAACTCGTCGCCAAAGCGACCGAACCGGAAGCGATCCTTGATCAGCCGTTAGGGGTACGCAAACAGGTGGCCTGGTCACGGCCGTTCCCCCTGGCGCAAATCAAACAGCTACAAGCATCCTGGGGCGGCACGCTCAACGACCTGATGGTGACAGCCCTCATAGGCGGGCTGCGCCGTTACATGCTCGCCGCCGACCAGCCGGTGAATGGCGTCACCTTTCGCGCCGCCATTCCGGTGAGTTTGCGGCCAAGAAACGAGACAGCGCATCTGGGCAATCGGTTTGGCGTGCTGTTCCTGGCCGCGCCGCTGGCGATGGCCAACCCGCAGGAACGGCTGGCCGAAGTGCGGGCGCGCCTGGATGCGCTTAAGCAATCCCCGGAGGCGCAAACCTCGTATCATCTGATCAGTGCGTTGGGTTTTGCGCCGCCAGCGGTGCAGCAAGCGGTGGTGCGCCAATTTTCCGGGTTGGCCTCAGCCGTCATCACCAATGTGCCCGGCCCACAAATACCGCGTTACCTAGCCGGTCAGCCAATCGAAGAGGTGATGTTTTGGGCGCCCCAACCAGGGCGGGCCGGGCTGGCAGTTTCCATCTACAGTTTTGCCGGTCAGGTTTCTGTTGGGGTTCTGAGCGACACGCGGGTGATGGCCGAGCCGGACCTGTTCATCACCCATTTCGAGGCGGAGTATGGGGCCATGGTGGCGTTGGTGGATGGGCGTGAACCGTGAACAGTGGCCAGTGGGTAGCTGGCCGCTTTACAAGATTAACTTTTTCACAACAGGAGGAATTAAAGGGTGAAACGAATTATTGGCCTTGTCATGGTGTTGACTGGCGTTGTGGGGATCGCGTTGGCGATTGCCGGGATTTATTTTGGGCGACAGGCGATTGACCAGATTGGCGTGGGAGTGAACAGCGGTCTGGGGTTGGTATTGGATAGTTTCACGGCCGTTCAGGACAGTTTTACGTTGGCGGAAACGGCCGTTAATGAAGTGAGCAATAGTTTAACCACCGTTGAGTTTGCCGTGCGCGACCTCAGCACAACGATTGCCGGGACCAGCCCCCTGGTGGACCAGATTTCTGCCGTCACCAGCGAGGCCATTCCGACCAGTGTGGAAGCGATTCAAAGCTCGCTCTACCCAACGGCCGAACTGGCCGACCAGGTGGACGCGACGCTGCTCAAATTAAGCGCGTTTGAATTGCAGCAATCTTTTTTGGGATTCGACCTGAACTTCGACCTGGGCATTGATTATCAGCCAAGCGACTCGTTAAGCGAACGGCTGATAGAGGTGGCGGAGAGCCTGGATGGCGTGGCCGGAGAATTGCGCGCGCTGGAGCCGCTGTTTACCGAGAACTCGGCAAATTTGGAGATGATCGCTGAAAGCACGGAGTTGATCGCCTTCGACCTGGCGGTGATCAATCAAGTGGTCGTGGCCGACATCAACCCGATTTTGGACCAGTATGTGGCGGTGATTACGCAGGTGGAAACGGCCGTTACCCAAATCCAAACCAATCTCGACTCTTACCTGCAAATCGCCAAGTTGGTCCTGACTGTGCTGATGATCTGGCTAGGTGTGCTGCACCTGGCCCCCTTCTATATCGGCTGGGAGTTATTAACCGGACAATGGGGAACCGAGATTATCATCTACAAAGATAAAGAAGATCAAGAATAAGGAGATAAGAAACCATGCGTTTGTTAATTCGTTGGGCAATTGTGGCGTTCGCGTTTTGGGTAGCCGTGATGTTGGTCCCCGGTCTGGAGAAAGATGGCAACATCTGGACCTGGTTTCTGTTGGCAGCCGTGTTTGGGCTGGTGAATGCGTTTATCCGGCCGTTTGTCCTGATCCTGAGCTGCCCTTTGGTCGCGCTCACCCTGGGTTTGTTTGTGCTGATCATCAACACCCTCATGCTCTCCCTCACGATCTGGATTTCCACCTCGTTCTTTAACCTGGGCATCACCTCCGATGGCTTTTGGTCCACCTTCTTCGGGGCCATTGTGATCAGTATAGTCAGTGGCGTCCTGAGCATTTTCCTCAAAGACAGCGACGAGAAATGATGGTGTAGCCATTGTTTTGTGAGATGCTGCTTAACTGAGAAAACGGCCGTTACCGGGAACGGCCGTTTTTCTTTATAATTCCCCCCATGTCCTACACACCACCGGAACACATCCAGGAACTCCTTAAAAACCTGCCCACTAAACCCGGCGTCTATCTCCACAAAGACAAACAGGGGACCATCCTCTACGTCGGCAAGGCGATCAATCTGCGCAGCCGGGTGCGCTCCTACTTCCACAACAACGTAGACTCCGTAAAAACCCAGCGCCTGCGCCGTGAAATCGCCGACGTCGAAACCATCACCACCGACTCCGAACTGGAAGCGCTGCTGCTGGAAAACACCCTGATCAAAAAACATCAGCCGCGCTACAACGTCCGCCTCAAAGACGACAAACGCTACCCCTACATCAAAATCCATTGGGCCGACGACTACCCAAAAGTGACCGTCACCCGCCGCATGGAGCGCGACGGCTCCCGCTACTTCGGCCCCTACACCTCCGTCTGGGCTGTCCACCAGACGCTCGACATGCTGCGCAAAGTCTTCCCCTACCTCACTTGCGACCGGGTGATCACCGGCCAGGACGAACGCGCCTGCCTCTACTACGACATCAAGCTGTGCAACGGACCCTGCATCGGCGCGGTCAGCAAACAGCAATACCGGGCGATGATCCAGCAGTTGATGGACTTTCTCAACGGCAAAACCGAAGGCGTCGTCAAAAAAATTGAGGCCAGAATGGCCCAGGCAGCGGAAAATCTGCACTTTGAGAAGGCGGCGGAATACCGCGACCAACTCAAAGCGGTCAATCAGGTCGTCGCCAAACAAAAGGTTATCTCCGCCGCCAACGCCGACCAGGACGTAATCGCCTTTGCCCGCGAAAAGGGCGACGCCTGCGTCCAGGTCTTCTTCATCCGGCACGGCAAGCTGATCGGTCGGGAATACTTCTTGCTCGAAGGCACAGAAGACGAAGCCGACGAATCTGTGTTACAGGATTTTCTCACCCAATTCTATGACGAAGCGGCCCACATCCCCCGCGAAGTGCTGCTGCCCCAAGAAGTCTCCGAGGCGATGGTGATCGAGGAGTGGCTGCGGCGCAAGCGTAGCACCAAAGTGACGCTGCAAGTGCCGCAGCGCGGGCAAAAGCGGGAATTGGTGGAGATGGCGGCCACCAACGCTGCCGATACGCTGGCCACCCTGCGCCAGCAATGGGCCGCCGACCGTTCCAAGCATGTCACGGCGATGGCCGAATTGCAAGAGGCGCTCAAGTTGCCCACTCCCCCGGCGCGGATCGAATGTTACGACATCAGCCACACCCAGGGGGCGCAGACGGTCGGCTCGATGGTCGTCTTTGTCCAGGGCGCGCCGCGCAAGAGCGACTACCGTCGTTTCAACGTGCAGACGGTAGGCAACGATGATTATGGGGCGATGCGCGAAGTGTTAACCCGCCGCTTCCAGCGTTACAAGGATGCCCTGGCGGGCGAGCTGCACGACCCCGGCCAGATCGGCCAGGCGCGGAAGGAGACGGCCTGGGCGCTGCTGCCTGATTTGTTGATTGTGGATGGGGGCAAGGGGCAGTTGGGAACGGCCGTTGACGTCCTCCGCACCTTTGGTCTGGAAAAGGAAGTCCCCCTGGCCGGTCTGGCCAAGCAAGAAGAAGAGCTATTCATGCCAGGGCAAATTCAATCCATCCGCCTGCCGCGCCGCTCCGAGGCGCTCTACCTGGTGCAGCGCGTCCGCGACGAAGCCCACCGCTTTGCCAACGAGGGACACCGGCAGCAACGGTCTAAAGTGGGCGTCGCCTCCATTTTGGACAGCGTGCCCGGCATCGGCCCGAAACGGCGGAAAATGCTCCTAACCCATTTCGGCTCGCTGGACGATTTGCGCCGGGCGACGGTGGAGGAGATCGCCTCCGTGCCCGGCATTCCACTAGACGTGGCCGAAGCGGTCAAAGCGAACCTGGCCTGAGCAAACCCCCATGAGCGAGAGACCTGTCGCGCTGCTGACCGGTGTGCGCGCTGAACTGCCCATCGCCCTGGGCGTGATCCCCTTTGGCCTGATTTATGGAGTGCTGGCCCTGGCCGCCGGTCTGACGCCGATGCAGGCGCAGGCGATGTCGGCCATTGTCTTTGCCGGGTCGGCCCAATTCATCGGAGCGCAATTGCTCGGCGGCGGCGCGCCGCTTTCGGTGCTGTGGCTGACCACATTCATCGTCAATCTGCGCCACCTCCTTTACAGCACCTCCCTCGGCCCCGATTTGGGCCACCTGCCGCGCCGTTGGCGTTGGCTGCTGGCTTATTTGCTGACAGATGAGGCGTATGCGGTAACGGCCGTTTACTACGCCAATCGCGCTATCCCCCTGACCCACAAACATTGGTACTTCTTCGGCGCGGGCTTCACCCTCTGGGCCGCCTGGCAGCTCAGCACCGCCCTGGGCATCTTCCTCGGCGCGGAAGCGCCCGCCGCCTGGGGGCTAGACTTCACCCTGGCGCTCACTTTCATCGGTATCGTCATCCCGGCGTTGAAGGATAGGGCGTCGGTGGCCGCCGCACTGTCGGCCGGGTTGATGGCCGTGTTGGCCTTCCATCTGCCCTACAAATTAGGGCTGATGGTTGCCGCCCTCACCGGCATTGCCGCCGGTCTGCTCTGGGAAGAAGCGCAGCGGAGACGGCAGGCGGCATGAATCCTGAACAAACCACGAACCTGATCTGGCTGGCTATCTGCGGGATGGGGCTGATCACTTACCTGATCCGCCTGACGCCGATTTTGTTGATGGAGCGGATCGTCATCGGTGACCGGGCGCTGAGGGCGCTGCGATTTGTGCCGTCGGCCGTTTTATCGGCTATCATTTTCCCGGAATTGTTTCTGCCGGGCGGCAGTTTGGACGTTTCGCTGGGCAATGAACGACTGTTGGCCGGTCTGCTGGCGGCGCTGGTCGCCTGGTACAGCAAAAATGTCCTGTGGACCATCGCCGTTGGCATGGCGGCGCTGTGGCTGTTGCAGTGAATAAGAGGCTGGAGATTGGGTATTAGAGATTGGCTGCGAGCTATCTCCAATCTCTTATCTCTAATCTCCCTTTTTGAGGAGGTATGGATGTTTGAGGATTTTGTGGATGTGGGGGTCGTGAAAGGGTTATACCGCTATCCGGTGAAATCTATGCAGGGCGAGGCGTTGGCGACGGCGCAGGTTGTGGACGATGGGTTGGTCGGGGACCGGCGTTACGCTTTTACGCGAGAGGATGCGGCCGATCCGGGCTTCCCCTGGCTGACAGCGCGGCAAATCCCGCAGATGGTTCAATATCGCCCCATGTTTGCCGATCCGAATGACGCAAATTCGCCGCTGTGGGTGGAGACGCCAAACGGCCGTTCCCTCCCCCTTGATTCTGCCGACCTGCTGTATGAATTGGCCGGAGCATATGGCCGGATGGTGGAATTGGTCCGGCTGGAGGAAGGGACATTCGACAGTATGCCCATCTCGCTGATGTCGCTGGCCTCGGCTGCCGCCATGAGCGCCGACGTGCGTCGTTTTCGCCAGAATATCCTGATCGAAACGGGCGGCGAACCTTTTATCGAAGAAAGCTGGCTGGGGCAGACGTTGGCCTTTAGTTCTGGGGCGCGGATTCGCTTGCAAAAGGAGATCAAACGCTGCTCAATGGTGACGGTGGACCCGGAAACGGCCGTTACCCAACCCAACCTCCTGCAAATTTTCGCTGCCCGACGTGAAGGGCGCGTGAGGCGTGTCTGTCTCGGCGTCTATGCCAGCCTGGAGCGGCAGGGTCTTATCCGCGTCGGCGACCGCGTGCGGTTGGAGAATTTCTCATGAGTAAAAATTATAGCGCTCTTCCGTACAATCAAACGCGCCGTCAGGACCGGGCGGTAGAAGATGAGTCTTGGATCCGCGCCCTGCTTCACCGCGCCCCGGTGGGCTATCTGGCGACTGTCCACGAGGGGCAGCCCTTTCTGAACAGCAACCTGTTTGTCTACGACGAAACTGCTCATGTCATCTACCTGCACACGGCCAAAGTGGGGCGGACCCCGGCGAATGTGGCGGAAAACGGCCGTTACTGTTTCACCGTCAGCGAGATGGGCCGCCTGCTGCCGGCCGATGTCGCTCTGGAGTTCAGCGTCGAATACGCCAGCGTGGTCTGCTTTGGCGCGGCGGAAATCGTCACCGACGAAGCCGAAGCGACCGCCGCCCTGCAACTGCTGCTGGACAAATACGCCCCCCACCTGACACCCGGCCAGGATTATCGCCCACCCGTGCCAGAGGAGCTGAAGAGAACGGCCGTTTACCGCCTGCACATCGCCCAATGGAGCGGCAAAAAGAAAGAAGTCGCCCCCGACTTTCCCGGCGCATACTTCTATTCCGGGGACACAAATCCACCCAAATAACCCCTATTCCCCAAACTTCACAATTCACCATTCACAATTCAAACTTCACAATTCTCATGCGCCTCTACCAATGCCTCAGCCCCACCTGCCGTCTGCGCTTCCCTCTGACCGATGAGCGCCTCTCCGGCGACGTCTGCCCCGCCTGCCGCGCCGCGACGGAGTGGGTGGCGGATTATCTGCCGGGACAGCAGCCAGATTGGGCCGCGCCGCCCGACGCGCCGGCTGTCGAAGCGCTGCTGGACAACATCCGCAGCGTCTACAACGTCGGCTCCATGCTGCGCACAGCCGATGGGGCCGGGCTGCGCCACCTGCATCTCTGTGGCATCACCCCGCCGCCGGACCATCCCAAGATCGGCAAAACGGCCCTGGGCGCAGAGCAGGCGGTAGGTTGGTCGCGCAGCGCGAATGGCTGGGAAACGGCCGTTTCCCTCAAACAGCGTGGCTATCAATTATGGGCGTTAGAGGGGGTTGTGGGGGCGGAGAATTTGCTGGAAACGGCCGTTGCCCCACACGGCGCTCCCATTCTGCTCATCGTTGGCAACGAAGTTGCCGGGGTAGACCCCGGCATCCTCGCCATCTGCGACAAAATCGTGTCAATCCCAATGCTTGGCGTTAAAGGTTCGCTTAACGTCGCCTCTGCCTTTGCTATCGCCGCTTACCACCTGCGTTTTTCTTAAATGGGCCACAGATTTTCACAGATGAACACAGATTTGAAACACGCCTATCTGTGAGAATCTGTGTTCATCTGTGTCCTACTTCACCTTAAGCAGGCACAGGCGCGGCGAAGATGGGAGCGCGGCGTTTGCGGCTTTCGGCCAGGGGGCGGCGGTCGAGGGTGAGGGAAGCGCCACCGGGGTTAGGGTTGGTCTGGTGGAAGAAGGCGCGGCGGGAAACGGCCGTTCCTCCCGCCGGCGTAATCGCCAATGTCCAGGGCGCTTTGGCGCGGATGGTGTCGTGCAGCTAAAGCTGCATCTGGCCGGGGCCAAATTCCCAGATTTCCAGGTGAAACGGCCGTTCTTCCCCGCCAATCCCCCGTAAACCCGTCTCGCTCTGCTGCCCCTGCCGGTAATCCAGCAGCAGCATGCCCAGGCCAAAGCCCGCCACCTCATAGGCGACAAAATCAACCTGCCGCTCCAAAAAGCGCACCAGATTCGGCCGCGTCATCTGCAAAACCGCCGGTCCAGAAAAGATTAATCGCGTCATAGGAACTCCGCTAACAATGAACACCTAACAGTCAACAATCAACGGTTAACCGTTAACCGTTGATTGTTAAAACCGGGCTGGCGAGGGG
>CAYONK010000140.1:0-9083 GCA_964405285.1 uncultured Ardenticatenaceae bacterium | reverse complement strand
CCGGCGGCGATGGCGGAGATGGTGATGGTTCCCTGGCGGACAACGGCCGTTTGCAATGGGGGTTCGGTCGTTTCTGCGGCAACGGCCGTTGTAGAGCGGTAATAAATAGCATAGCCGCCGCCCAACAGAACAATTGCCAGAATAGCGAGGAGGAGTTGTTTGTTTCTCGTCATGGGTTTTTACCTGGTGGTTGGGTTGGTTAGCTGGTTGGTATGCCTGACCAACCAACTAACCAACCAACCAACTATTCAAACTAAGATTGCCCGCCGCGCCCTTGTCCGCGATTGCCTTGCCCCTGTCCAGGGTTGCCCTGGCCCTGGCCTTGACCGCCCTGGCCGCCCGCGCCTTGCCCACCCTGGCCGCCCGCGCCTTGTCCATTACGTCCGCTTTGCGCCGCCAGCGCCATGATTTCGGCATAGGCGGCGTCGGTCAGGTATTGTGGGGCGTAGGCTGCGCCGGTTTGCTGCTCGATCAGGCGGGCGAAGGAGCGCAGGTGGTTGGCCGAGCCAGCCAGCAGCGACTCGAACACGCGCAAGATGTCGGGGTTGGCGGTTTGCGCCAGCCGCGCTTGCAGGTCCAAAATGTCCACTTCTTCGATGGCCGCGCCGACATACAGCGCATCCAGCAGGGATTGGCTGCCCTGGGCGACCATCTCGTCATAGAGGGTTTGCAGGCTGGGGTCGTTGAAAACGCCGGCCGGATTGCCGGCCGCCGGGTCTGGTAAGCCATATTGGGTCAGCAGGTGCAGCACGCTCTCGACGTGGTTCAGTTCGCTGGCGGCGATGTTTTGCAGGATGGGCAGATTCCAGATGTCGTAGAGGGCCAGGTAGACGTCGTGGGCCAGCTTTTCTTCTTCGCGCATGAAGTGGAGCGCGGCGATGTCGGCGTCGCTGAGTTGGCTGGTGTAGGCGATGGGTTGGGTGGGGGAAACGGCCGTTTCGCCCGTTGTGGCAAAAGTTGGTTGGGTTGGTTGAGTTGGTTGGATGGGGGCGGAAACGGCCGTTTCCGCCGCTGGCGACTCCGCCACAACCGCTGTCTGGCCGCAGGCAGCCAGAGCGAACAGTAAAATCAGACCTAATAGGAAAACAATCGTGTTGCGTTTCATCGTATCATGCTCCTCTGTACGTCGGGCATCCTTGCCCGACAAATGCCCGAACAAGGATGTTCGGGTTACATCAATAAGGGGATGATACGGTGCAGTTGCGAAGAAGTTATGAAGAGGATGTGTTTGGGGTGTGAACGGGGAGGGTGAAGACGAAGGTCGCGCCGCCGCCGGGGGTCTCTTCGGCCCAGATGCGGCCGTGATGGGCCAGCACAATGCCGCGACAGATAGCCAGCCCCAGGCCAGAACCGCCCTGGTCGCGGCTGCGCGAGCTTTCCGCCCGCCAGAAGCGGTCGAAGACGTGGGCTTGCGCTTCAGGCGACAGCCCTGGGCCGTTGTCGGCTACCCGCACCTCCACCTGATCGGCCAGGGAGCGCAGTTCCAGGCGCAGGCAGCCCGGCTGGCGCGACGATTGGCCGATGTGGCGCAGGGCGTTGGCCGTCAGGTTGCCCATCACCTGCTGCAAGCGGTCGGGGTCGGCCAGGACGAGGGGGGGGGCGGGCGGCGCGTCCAGGGTGAGCTGCACCCCTTCGGCTTCGGCGAGTGGCTCGAAGGCAACGGCCGTTTGCCGCAGCACCCGCGCCAGATCGGTCGGGCGCAAATTCAGGGGAAGCTGGCCGCTTTCCACCAGCGAGAGGGTGCGTAAATCTTCCACCAGACGGCCGAGCAGCAGCGTCTCTTCGTGGACGACGGCCAGGTTGTCCGGGGTGAGGGCGAAGACGCCATCGAGCATCGCCTCCAGGTGGCCGCGCATGATGCTGAGGGGGGTGCGGAGTTCGTGGGCGACGTCGGCCAATAGCTGCTGGCGCTGTTGTTCGGCCAGGGCGAGCGCCCCGGCCATCTGGTTGAAGCTGGCGGCCAGTTCGCCCAATTCGCCGGAGGCGGGCGGCACCTGCTGGTTCAGATCACCGGCCGCCATTTGCCGGGTGGCCTGGGTGAGTTGGCTGACGGGGCGCGTCAGCCGCCGGGCGAGCAGAAGGCCGAGGAAGAGGGCGAGGAGGGCGGACAGCCCGCCGCCCAGCCACAAGGCGCGGTTGACCTGATCGAGAAAGGCGGCGGCGGCGAAGCTGCCCGCCCCGCCGCTGCTGGGGAATTTGACGAGGAGGGTGGCGACGGAACGGCCGTTGACCAGCACCGGCAGCGCTTCATCGGCGTCGGCGGGGCCGGTTGGCCGATTGGCCCGCCCTCCGGCGGCGGCCACCACTGCGCCCGCTTCGTCTAACAGCAGCAGCCCGACGCCGCCTTGCCCTGGACGGCCGGCGGAGAGCAGCAGGTCCGCCCCGTCCCAATTCCCCTGCCGTTCATAAAGGTTGGCCAGGTCGGCGCGTAAATCGGCCCATTCCGATTCGGTGAGGAAGGCGCGGAAGCCAGCGGTGGTGGCCTGATTAGCCAGCAAGGCGACGACGGCCACGCCGACAATGGCGACCAGCAGGAAAGCGGCCGTCAGGCGAAACCAGAGGGTATGCCGCGCATTGCTCATCAGAGGTCTGGATTGAAGCGGTAGCCGACGCCGAAGACGGTGAGGATGTAGGTGGGGTTGGCGCTGTCGGCTTCGATTTTCTTGCGCAGGTTTTTGACGTGAACGTCTACGGTGCGCTCGTAGCCGTCGTAGGCATAGCCCTGGGTGCGCTCCAGCAGTTCCAGACGACTGAAGGCGCGGCCGGGGCTGCTCATGAAGGTGTTGAGCAGGTCGAATTCCATGCGGGTCAGCTCTACCCATGTCCCATCTTTTTTGAGGGTGTGGCCGCTGCGGTCCAGTTCTAGCGGGCCGAGGCGCAGCAGGTCGCTTTTTTCGACGGCCGGTTCCAGGCGGCGGAGGACGGAGCGGACGCGGGCGACGAGTTCGCGCGGGCTGAACGGCTTGGTGATGTAGTCGTCGGCTCCCATCTCCAGCCCGGCTACTTTGTCTACATCTTCGATGCGGGCGGTGAGCATGATGATCGGGGTGTTGCGTTCCTGGCGGTGCAGGCGCATGAATTCCCAGCCGTCTAGCCCTGGCATCATCAGGTCGAGGACGATGAGGTCGGGTTGGCTTTCGCGGGCGACGAAGAGGGCGTCACGGCCGTTTCCGGCGGTGACGACCTGGTAGCCTTCTTGCTCTAAATAGCCGCGTACCAGGCTGACTAAACGGGGTTCGTCATCTACGACGAGGATGGTTTTGGGCATGAGGTAGTTGGTAGTTGATAGTTGGTAGTTGATAGTTGGGAGTTGGTAGTGGGGAGACTATCAACTGTCAACTCCCCACTCCCAACTGCTTTTATACCAATGGGCTATGAAGATTTTGTGAAGGGGCGGCCGCTTCATAACTTCTTCATGGCGTGGTGCTATGGTAGCAGCATTGATAGGAGCATGACAAGATGAGTACGAGGCAATCTGTTTCACCAAGAACACGCAATAACTGGTTGATTGACACGGCCGTTTTCCTCGGCGCGCTGCTTTCTATGCTGTCGGGGGTGTACTTCCTGATCTTTACCTCTGGGGGGTTTGAAGGTGGGCGCAATCCCTGGTATGGGATTGTTGTTCTGTTTACGCGCCACACCTGGGAAGAGATACACACCTGGGGCGGTTTGCTGATGGTAACGGCCGTTGTCATTCATCTGATTATGCACTGGAGCTGGGTGAAGACGATGACGCGCCGTCTGTGGCAGAACGGCCGTTTTTCCGCCGGAGCACGGCGCAATCTATGGATTAATGGCTGGATTGCGCTGAGTTTTGTGGTAACGGCCGTTTCCGGCCTCTACTTCTTCTTCTTGCCCGAAGGGGGCTACCAGGCGGGGCAAAACGCCGCCTGGGACCCCGGCTTCCTCTTCAGCCGCCCGGTCTGGGACGTGATCCACACCTGGGGCGGCATCAGCCTCATCCTGGCCGCCCTGTGGCACATCTACATCCATTGGGGCTGGATTGTGAAGGTGACGAGGAAGGTGGAATTGGGAATGCGGAATGCGGAACGCGGAATGATGAATGATGAATGCGGAACGGTGAATAAGCGGCCACCAGCTACCAGCCACCGGCCACCAGCAACAGGCAACATTATGTTCAAAAACCTACTACTCGGCACGCTTTTTGCTCTGGTCGCGCTGCTGCTGATTGCGGGCGGGGTGAACCGGACGTTGGATAAGTTGGGGGAGGCCAATGAGCCGATGGGCCAGCAGCGCGGTTCCTCGGTTGAGGCTTCTGACCATGAGGCGCATGAGGCGGTGGCGGCGGAGAATTGGGAAACGGCCGTTGCTACCGTCACCAGCATCCGCAGCAATGGTCTCTGGCTGGAACTGGCCGACGGCACAACGGCCCGCGCCCGCCGCGCCGCCTGGGAATACGCCCAGAGCCAGGGCTTCACTGCCCAGGTGGGCGACACCCTCCTCCTGACCGGCTACCGGACCAGCGAAAACTTTGAGATTGTCGCCCTGGTTCATCAGGCGACTGGGGCGGAGGTGCGGCTGCGGGATGAAAACGGCCGTTCTTTGTGGAGCGGGCGGGACGGGGAGTAATGTTTAGTGGGGCGATCTGGTCCACATCCTCCTGTCCATGACATTCTACTGACCAAATGTGGTAGGATGCTTATCGTGCTGCTGGAAGCCAGTAGGCTCCTGTTATTGCGCATTCTTGGCCTGATGTCGCCAACCCGGCCTCCGCCAACCAGAATGATGCCAGGTCGGGCCGGGTCACGCCGTCGCCCTCCCAGGGCGCGGCAATGGCCACCGGCCAGCCGGGTTGACCAACTGGCGGGGCGCCGGCCGCCAGATCGCCGCCCGCATCCACCAGACAAGGACCATAGGCGCGCAGGTGGGCAACGGCCGTTTGCGCCGTATACCCTTTGGCAATGCCGCCCAGGTCCAAGCCTACCCCATCCGGCAGGTAAACGGCCTGGCGCGCTTCGTCGAGTTGCACATCGGACCAACGGCCGTTTAAGGCCATAAAGGTCATCCCAGAGCCAGAGATTGACCCGCGCCGCATCTGTGCAAAACTGTCCGCGTAACCGGCGTGACACATGCCGTTCAGGAGTGTCGGGTCGAAACGGCCGTTGGTGATGGCCGCCATGCCCAACGCCAGCGTCAACACGTCCCACAACAGGTCTGAGACCACAACCCACTGTCCATTCCGTCCGTTTAGCCGCGAGAGTTCGCTGTCTGGGCGAAAGCGGCTGAGCGCCTGCTCGTAGGTGGCGAACAGGCTTTCCACTTCAGCAAATGCCACCGCCACCGCTTCTGGCTCCGTCTCCAGCCAGACCGCCATCTGGCAGCCCATAGCGCGGAAGGAATGGGAATGGGATTTGGGATTTTGGATTTACGATTTTGGTTCACGGATTACGGATTACGGACCGGCTCACTGCGACGAGCGCGTCCGGGTTACCGGTTGAATTTGCGCCTTTACAGCCTGCGGGATGGGCGACAGTTCAAGCTGTACGCCTCGCCCGGTGGGCGGCATAGCGATGCTCAGGTTGTCGGCCGGCGGGACGGTGACAATTGTGACTGCGGCCGGAGAGGTAACGGCCGTTTCCGTCTGTCCACCCTCCTGCAAAGCCAGCAGCCGCGCCCCGCCCGCCGCCCGCAAATTGCCAAATCCCAGAGCTAACAGAGTGATGATTACCAGGCCGGTCAATGTTCCAGCAACCAAAATACCTCGTGTGCGATTCATGGTCATACCTTTTTTATAGTCTTGTAGTCTGATAGTCTTGTAGTTCTCTAACTACTCGACTACAGGACTACCCCAACTAATCCTTATCCTGTTCAAAACTACGCGAGTCGCCGGTTATGGCTTGCAGCCCATCCATCAACGCCTGCTTCTCAGCAGCCGTCAAGCGCGCCTCGGCGTGGGTTAGCAGGTAAATCGGCAGCGGCATCTCCCCTTCGGCGATGACTTCGACCATTTCGTCGGCTTCTTCACCACCTCCCTGCGCCCAGGTGGAAAAGTTTAACTTTTCCCGCCCTTCGACTACGTCGCGCTGTACCAGCCAGGAAACAGGGGCAATGTTGCTGTACCAGGGCCAGACCGTCTCATTGCTGTGGCAATCGAAGCAGGCGAGCTGCGCCAGTTGGCGGGTTTGCGGGCTGTCCCAGTTCGGCTCGCTGAGTACCGGCGGATTGGTATGATCCCGGCCGTAAGGGATCAATTGGATCAAAAGAAACCCACCGGCCATGATCGCCAGCCCACCTATAAGCAGTTTTCCCAGAAGTGATTTCATCATCTTGACTCCTTTGCCGAGCAATAAATTTGCTCGAACAAGCGTTATCTTAACCAATAACATTCTGTCGTGGGTTAAACCCAGCCTAAACTATGTTAAATCTAGCTTAAATCTAGCGGCGGGCATTGAATATAGCTGACTCCTGTGCCACAATGCAGCCCATGACCACTATCCTGCTCATAGACGACGAAGTGATGATTACCGAACCGTTGGCCCGCGCGCTGCGACAGGTTGGTTACGAGGTGCTGGTGGCCCATAACGGCCGTGATGGATTGACCCTTGCCCAAAGCCAGCAGCCGAACGCCATCTTGCTGGACGTTTTGATGCCCCTGATGGACGGCTGGGAAGTCTGCCGCACCTTGCGCCGCGACAGCACCGTGCCTATCCTCATGCTCACCGCCCTCGGCGACGAAGTAGACCGTATCCTGGGCCTGGAACTGGGCGCCGACGACTACATCGTCAAGCCTTTCAGCACCCGTGAACTCATCGCCCGCCTGCGCGCCCTGCTACGCCGCGTTGAACTGGACCGCCGCCCAATTGGCGATCAGATCGTTATTGGCCCTTTGCGCCTGGAACTGAACACCCATCGCGTGTTCAAGGAGGGCGTCGAACTGGCGCTACGTCAAAAGGAATATGATTTACTGGCCTTACTACTCAGTCGTCCGGGTGAAGTGATCACCCGCGCCGAATTTTTCGACCAGGTCTGGGGGACCGACTGGCTAGGCGACACGCGCACCCTGGACGTCCACATCCGCTGGCTGCGCGAAAAAATCGAGGATGACCCCGGCCAACCACGTTTCATCCAGACGGTGCGTGGAACCGGTTACCGCTTCGTGAAAGAGTAGTTGTGCGGGTGCGCAACGGTGAGCGGCTGAAATTCACCGTGTACCCATATCATCTTCACACCCCACACGTTAAGGGAGACAGACATGCGTTCACTGCGCACACGTTTGCTTTTAGCCTACGTTGGCCTCATTCTGGCCGGGTTTACGGCGCTGGCTTTGCTGGCCGGACGGCAGATTTCGGCCGGGACGGTGCAGGATTTTGCCAGCCGGTTGCAGGAGCAGGCGCAGTTGGTGGCCCGCGCCTTCGCCGAACCCCTGGAGGAACACGAGGAGGAGGAGGATGGCGTGGCCGCCTTACCCGCTTTGCTGCAAACCTACGCCGGGCAGACCGGCGCAGTCGTGACGCTGGTAGACCATCACGGCGACTTCTGGTTGAGCAGTAGCGGGCAGCGCGGCGATACCAACACGGCGGAAATTCGCGCTGCCCTGGAGGGAACGGCGAGCAGCGACGTTCGCGGCAATTGGGTCTACGCCGCTGCCCCGATTTGGGAGCATGATGATGATGTGCTGGGCGTGGTGCAGTTGGCTGCACCGCTGGCGGGCGCTTCGACGCTGGTGGCGCAGCGCTGGTTGGGTTTAGGATTGGCGGTATTGGGGGTAACGGCCGTTGCCGCCATTGCCGCCTTCTGGTTGGCCACCACCCTGACCCGACCTCTAGACCAACTGCGCCACGCCGCGCTGCAAATCGCTCAGGGCAACTTTCGTGAACGCTTACCCGTCACCCGTCAGGATGAAATCAGTCAGGTGGCCCACGCCTTCAACCACATGAGCGCCCAGATCGAAGCCATGCTGGAGGAACAGCGCGCCTTTGCCAGCAACGCTTCCCATGAACTGCGCACCCCGCTCACCACCATTCGTCTGCGCAGCGAGGCCCTGCGCGAAGGCGCGCTGGACGAAGCCACTGCCCAACGCTACATCGCCGAGATTGATGATGAAGTGCAGCGATTGGGCGACCTGGTACAGGACCTGATGTTGCTCTCGCGGCTGGACGCCGGGCGGCAAGAAATGGGCGACGACCAGGTGGATGTTGTACGCCTGGCGCGCCAGCTAATGCGCGAGATCACGCCTCAGGCGGAAAGCCGCCACGTCACCCTCCTTTTGAACGCGCCGGATACGCTGCCGCCTGTTACTGCCGGGTACAGCCACCTGACCATTGTTTTCCGCAACTTGCTCGGCAATGCCTTGAAGTATGTCCCTGATGGGGGCCGGATTACCTGGCAGATAACGCTAGAGGAGGGAGCCATTCGCCACACCATTCATGATACGGGCCAGGGCATTGCCGCCGAAGATTTGCCACATCTGTTTGACCGCTTCTACCGGGTGGATAAATCGCGGTCACGCACCGCGCCGGGCGTGGGCCTGGGACTATCGCTGGTGAAGCTGATTGTCGAACTGTATGGCGGCGAGATTGAGATAAGGAGCGCAGGGCTGGGTCAGGGAACGGCCGTTACCGTGTGTTGGCCACTGCTTCAGCCGGAATCGGCCCAAAGCTGGCCGATTGTGGGGTCTTGACTTGGTATACAACTTTCCTAACCCATCTGAAATCTCCAGAGGCGTTTGTGTTCTGGTGGGTGATCTGCGACGAGCGAACCAGGCAGTCAAATGCTGAAGGTCATCTCTTCAATGTATCTGGAAGGAGACCGACCCACCGCTGACTGAAGGGCAAACATCGCGTGGTTTGGGTTGTCAATCGCCTGACTCAGCGCATGCAAGGAGATGCCCACATAGGTTACAGCGCCCGATGGCTCGCCTGCGCCTTCTCGCCACAGCGCAGACAGACCGCCTCTACCGTGTAGCGGCCCGCTAGATAAGCGGGCCGCCAGGGGCCTAACTCATGCCCGCCGCCCGCCGCTCGCTCTTCGGCTTCCTGGATGTGGCGTTGCAACTTGGCCTGGTCTCGCTCTTGTGACATCGTTGTTCTCCTGCCTGGGGGTTGGCGAAACGGCCGTTCTTC
>CAYONK010000139.1:0-9089 GCA_964405285.1 uncultured Ardenticatenaceae bacterium | reverse complement strand
AAAAGGCAACCAGGTGGTCAACGGCCGTTTTCAGATCATACGCCTTCATCCCCAGGATAATCAGATCAAACTGCGTGTCCGGTTCCTGGAACGTCTGGGCAAGCGAGGTGCGCACGGCCGGACGGACGGTAAAGCGGCGCTCATCCGCCTGTACCGTCAGCCCATTGGCGGCGATGGCTTCGGGAACGTCGCGCAGCACCAATGTCAGGTCGTGGCCCGCGTTGGCCAGGCTGGCCCCGATGTACCCCCCCACCGCTCCTGCGCCATAGACCAGGATTCTCATGACGTTTCTCCCAGGCGACTGCCAGCAAAATCGGGCCGTCCGCGTAAAAATTCCGCTATATCCATCGCCCGTTTTCCGGCAAGCTGTACCCGGCGCAGCCGCAAGCCGCCAGACCCGGCGCAGACACTGGCACCATCGCCCTCCGGGAAAACCTGCCCCACTTCCCCATGGGGCGACCAGGCCAACGGGTCGGCGCCCAGGATTTTTAGCGTCTCCCCATCCCAGGTGGTAAAAGCGCCAGGCCAGGGGGTCAGGGCGCGGATACGCCGATCCAGAGCATCGGCCGGTTGGGACCAATCCAGGCGCCCCTCTTCCTTTTGGATCATTGGGGCGTAGGTGGCGAGGCTGTCATCTTGCGGCGTGGGGCGAAGACGGCCGTTCACAATCTCATCCAGATATTCCGCCAGCAGGTCCGCGCCCAATTGGGCCAGGCGGTCGTGGAGGGTGGCGGCGGTGTCCTGGGCGGTAATGGGCGTGCTGCGGCAGGCATAGACCGGGCCGGTGTCCAGGCCAGGGTCCATCCGCATCAGGCAAACGCCCGTCTCCGCGTCGCCGGCCATCAGGGCGTGTTGGATGGGCGAAGCGCCGCGCCAGCGGGGCAGCAACGAGGCGTGGACGTTCAGGCAGCCGAACGGCGGCAGGTCCAACACGTGAGGCCGCAAAATCTGGCCGAAAGCGGTGACGACGATCATGTCTGGCGCCCAATCGCGCAGAGGAGCGGCCGCCTCCTCGCTGCGCAGCGATTTGGGCTGGTAGACGGGGATTCCGGCGGCCTCGGCCACCTGTTTCACCGGCGCGGGGCGCAACTGTTGGCCGCGCCCCGCCGGTCGGTCCGGCTGAGTGACGACGCCAACGACGGTTTGGGTCTGGATCAGGGTTTTCAGGCCGGGCACGGCGAAATCGGGCGTGCCCATGAAGACGATGTTTGGCATAGCGGCATTCTATCTGGGGAAACGGCCGTTGGCAAATTCAACTATCAAGGCAAGCCAGCCACCGGGCCGATTGCCCTGACTGGCTGACTGTATCTATTGACGGAATGGGGCCGCTTCCATACAATGTATTTGGAACTCATGCGGAACGGGCGCGCCTGACAGGGGTTCCCGATTGTGGTCGTTTTTTGCTGGACCTGGCTTCATTTAGACGCGCCGTTGTCACGTAAAGAAGCCGGGTTTTTTATTGGCTATGTACAATGGATTATTAAGGAGATATTACATCATGAACGATGAATTTAAGGCAGAAGATTTTAGCGCAGAGCCATCGGCGGATGATAAATTGTGGGCCTTGTTGGCTTATGTCCTGACGCCGCTTGTGCCGATCATCATTTTGCTGATGGAGGATAAAAAGCAACGGCCGTTTCTCCGCGCCCATAACGGCCAGGCCCTCGTTTGGGGGTTGATCAACCTGGTTGCCGGAACGTTGCTCAGCACCTTCCTCTGCGGTATCCCTTCGCTGGCTATCTGGCTGGTTGGCTGCTATTGGGGTTGGCAAGCCTATCAGGGGCAGCACGTCACCATCCCCGTCGTCACCGATTTTGTGAAAAACCAGGGCTGGGCTTAAAATTCCGCCCATCTTGAGCGAGAGGGAGACTATTCTCCCTCTCGCTCTCGCTATTTCTGACAGGAGGTTTCTCAAATGGATGTCGCAAAAGCATTCACCTACGTCATGGAAGACGAGCGCTGGATCAACAAGCTGCTCATCGCCGTTATTATCACTTTTATCTCTTTTCTCTTCTTCCCCATCTTTTTCCTGATTGGGTATGCCGTAGCCATCACGCGCAACGTGCGCAAGGGCGTAGAAAAGCCACTGCCGGAATGGGATGATTGGGGCAAGCTGTTTATGGATGGTCTCTACGTGTTTATGGCCCAAATCGTCTACACGCTGCCATTCTGGCTACTGATGTGCGTCTCTGTTTTCGTGGCGGTTGGCGCTGGCGGCCTGGCGGACAGCGGTTCCGGCGACATTGCTGCTGCTCTATTGGGCACAACGGGCCTGATTGTGGGCTGCCTGGCCTTCTTCTTCGCTATCGCCCTGTTCTTTATCAGCCCGGCCATTATTGTGCAATATGTGCTGAAGGATGATTTTGGCGCTTGCTTCCGCTTTGGCGAGGTGATTGGTATCGCCCGCGATAGCATCTCCGACATTTTGGTTGTTTTCCTGGCGACTTTTGGTCTTTCAATGGCCTTCGGTGTGGTATCCAGTGTTTTATCAATTATTCCGTGTATTGGTTGGCTGATTGCCGTCGTTTTGGGGTTGGCGATTGGGCCGTACACAACGGCCGTTACCGGCCATCTTTACGGCCAGATCGCTGCCAAAGTGGGCGGAGAGCCGTACAAATTCGCCTAAATGAAAAGAGGCGCGTTCTTACCGGAACGCGCCTCTTTTGTTTTGGTTACAGGTTGCAGGTTACCGGGTACATCTTCTGGTGTACCTGGTAACCTGTAACTTTTTATTCATCGTCTGGCAGGGTATCGAGAACGGCCGTTACCTTCGCCTCATCCACTTTTACCAGCCGCACCAGCGGGTAAGGCTGCGTGCCAAACTTCGTCAGGGCCACCGCCCCCAGACCAACGAAGAGAATCACCATACTGACCAGTCCTTCGCCAAAAACGAATGGGATCAAACCGAAGAGGCCGAGACCAAAGGTGAGCAAGAAGGTCCCGACAGCGGCCGTCAGCGCCGGACTCATCGCCCAGTTCAGCCGCCGGGAGAGCCATTGGCCCAGCAAATCCCCCGTCGCAATCCAGCCGAAGAGCGCGGCCACGCTCAGGGCGGCCAACATCGCAAAGACCAGGGCGAACCCGATGATGCCGATGCAAACGATCAGCAGGATGGCCGACAGAATGGTGAGAAAGAGGGCGAGCGAAGGGACGGCAACGGCCGTTAAGAACCCCACCGCCCCGCTGGCCACCGACTTCTGCCGGATGGTTTGCTGCACCTGCTGCATGTGGGCCGGGGCAAGGGCGATGGCGGCAAAGGCCAACAGGCTAAAGAGCAGGCTGCGCCCAATCACCCCCGCCAAGCCGCCGGCGAAGCTTTCTCCGGCCCCAGGCGCGCGCACAGGGCGGCCCGGACCCTCGCCAAACGCGGCGGGCAAGCCGCGAGAGAGCGAGGCTAGGGGGAAGGTGTCGGGCAGGCCGCCCACGTTGGTGCAGCCCAGGCCACCTGCCGAGCCATCGTTGATGCTGCCGTTGAGGACCACGCAATCACCGGTGACAACGGCCGTTTCTGCCGCATTCAAATCCCCATTAAACAGCACCAGGTCGCCCTGGATGTTACCGGCCAACGTCGCCGAGCCATTAAACAGAATGACGTTGCCATTGACCACCCCACCAGACTCAATCTGTAGGTTGCCATTAAACAGAATGACGTCGTTGTTGATCGTCTCCCCGCTGCCTACCGTCTGACCATCATCAAACTGCGGGGCGGCCAGAGCGGTACTGGCGGGAACGGCCGTTAACAACAACACCAACGCAATCACTATCCATAGTCGCTTTGTCATCAGTGTTACCCCCGATTAAGAAATCTGCTGCGGGCTGGCCTGAAAGATCAACTGCCGGGAAACGCCACCCCAGATCGAAATAATGCCCAGCAAAACCAGCAACCACCCCACAATCCCCGGCTGCTGCACCAACAACTCGCCCAGACCAGCCAACAAAGCGGCCGTCACCGTGACCAACACCTGCAAAGCGTGGCTGATAGATTGACCAATGCTGCCCAGAACCGCCGGTTCGCTAATCACCGAGCTTAAAGCAGCAGCCAGCCAGACCGCCAGGAGGATGGGCAGAAGACCGCCCAACAGCAGCAAGGCGTAAACACCAGCCATCGTCCAGATGCGCACCCGGCGGTTGGGCAGCCGGGCAATCGTCCGTTGGGCAAAATCAAACGCCGGGCTAAGCATGGGCGCTTGCAGCAGCAAAGTATGCACTGCCTGCAAAGCCTGCCATTCCGCCCGGCAAGCGACGCACCTCTTCAAATGCGCCTCCAATTCTGCCTGGCCGGCCGCGTCAATCTCCTCATCCAACGCCGCCATCATTAAGAGATAGCTCTCTTCATGTTCCATAACGTTCTCCCTTTTTCTCCGATTTGTCACTGGTTCTCGTATTCGGTCATCCGTATTCGGTATTCCGATGGGCGCTGCCTTTAGTGAGCGCCTACGGGGAACGGTGTACGGACTTCGGATTACGGGTGCTAGATTGCTGGGGCCATCACCATCTCGGCAGCGGGGCTGAGGTCGTTATGCTGCCCCACTTCCGCCAACTGCCGCCGGGCGCGGAACAGGCGTGACTTGATCGCGCTGACCGTTGTCCCCATCGTTTCGGCGATTTCTTCATAAGACAGGTCGTACCAGTAACGCAGCACCACCGCCTGGCGATAATCATCCGGCAACTCTTGCAAAAGCGATTGCACCATGTCTTGCTGTTCGTTGACCATCATTTGCGCCTCCGGACCTTTGGAATTGTCCGACATCAGCGCCGGATGCGGCGGCAGCGGTTCGTCCAGGGAAAGCAACAGCGCCCGCCGCTTGCGGATAATGTCAATACAGTAGTTAGAGGTGATCGAAAGCATCCAGGTGCTAAATTTATGCTCCGGGTTATAGCTATCCAGCCGCGTATAGGCGCGGATAAACGCCTCTTGCGCCGCCTCTTCTGCCTCGCCACTGTTATTCAACATTCGGTACGCCAGGTTGTAGACCGGTGATTGATAAGCCTCGATCAGCTTGCCAAACGCCGCTTTGTCGCCTTGCCTGGCCCGTTCTAGCCAAACCTGTTCTTCGTTCAACGTTCAATCTCCTGACAATTCACCCACCAATACGCAAGGCTGTCTGGCAAAGTTGCAGAGGTTGGAAGTTGGTCGCTGGCGGTTGGTCGCTGGCCGCTGGTGGCTGGTCGGCAGTTAGCAACCTCCGCTTGACAACTGCTTGTGCTGTTTTATAATCATCTTACATCATTACCAAAAGCAAAACGATGATCGGGACGAGTAAGCGCGAAGTTTGCCGCCAGAGAGCGCATGGCCACAGGCTGAAAGCCAGCGCCCCGCAAACCGCGACGAAAACCCCCCGTGAGTGACTCTCTAAACGGATAGGACAGACTGTCTGTCTGTCCTTTAGAGGCAGACCATGTGTCTGCCTCACTTTTTCTTCTTAATCTTAGTATGAGAGTCCGGTTGGCTCCGTTAACGGCCGTTCTTGAGAGTAACCAGTAGTCAGTAAACAGTATACTGACACGGCTTACGAAAATTGGGTGGAACCGCGAGCGCCATCGCCCCAATACGGGCTATGGCGCTTTTTTATTGCCGATTTTTGATTGACGATTGACGATTGACGATTCGAGAGCATCCCCAATCGTAAATCCCAAATCGCAAATCGTAAATCAGGAGAATCTCATGTCTACGCAAGAAATACCTTACGAACAATCCGACCTCTACCGCATCCGCCATTCGGCCGCCCACGTCATGGCCGAGGCCGTGCTGCGCCACTTCCCAGAGGCGCGGCTGGCCATCGGCCCACCCATCGAAGACGGTTTCTACTACGACTTTGACCTGGGCAAAGAGGAAAATGGCAAACCGCGCACGTTCTCGCCCGAAGACCTGGAGCAGATCGAAGCCAGCATGAAAGAACTGCTCAAGCAAAACGCCCCCTTCCAGCATTCCACGATGGGCATCGCCGAAGCCAAAGCCTTCTTCGCCGACCAGCCCTACAAACTGGAACTGATTGACGAACTGGCGGCCGGCAAAGTAGACGAAATGGGCAACCCGCTCAGCGAACCGGCCAGCGAAGTCAGCATCTACCGGCAGCGCGATTTTGTGGATTTGTGCCGGGGGCCGCACGTCGGCTTCACGAAGCAGGTGAAGGCCAACGCCGTCAAACTGCTGCGGGCCAGCGGGGCCTACTGGCGCGGCGACGAAAAACGGCCGCAGCTCCAACGCATCTACGGCACGGCCTGGCAAAACAAAGAAGAGCTAGACGAATACCTGCGCCTGCTGGAAGAAGCCAAAGCCCGCGACCATCGCCGCCTGGGCAAGCAGTTGGGCCTCTTCCACATCTCCGCGCTGGTGGGGTCTGGCCTGCCGCTCTGGCTGCCCAAAGGGGCCATCCTGCGCGAGACGTTGGAGAATTTCCTGCGCCGCGCCCAGGTGGAGCGGGGCTACCTGCCCGTCATCACGCCCCACATCGGCAAATTGGACCTCTACATCACGAGCGGCCACTATCCCTACTACAAAGACAGCCAATACACGCCGATTGACGTGGACGACGAGCAATTCCTGCTCAAGCCGATGAACTGCCCGCACCACATCGAAATCTACAAATGCGAGCCGCGCAGCTACCGCGACCTGCCGCTGCGCCTGGCCGAATTCGGCACGGTCTACCGCTATGAGCAAAGCGGCGAGCTGAACGGCCTGACGCGAGTGCGCGGCTTCACGGTGGACGATTCCCACCTCTTCGTCACGCCAGAGCAGCTAGAGGAGGAGTTCATTGGCGTGGTGGAGTTGATCCAACACGTTTTTGAGACGATGGGCTTCCACGATTTCCGCGCCCGGCTGGGCACGAACGACCCCGCCAGCGACAAATACGCCGGGACGCCGGAGATGTGGGCGCAGGGCGTGGCGGCCATCAAACAGGCGGCCGACAGAGTGGGCATGAATTACACGATTGAAGAGGGCGAGGCCGCCTTCTACGGGCCAAAGCTAGACTTCATCTTCCGCGACGTGTTGAAGCGGGAGTGGCAGCTTGGCACGGTGCAGGTGGACTTCTTGCTGCCGGAGCGGTTCGGGTTGGAGTATATCGGCGAGGATGGGCAGAAGCATCGGCCAGTGATGATCCATCGCGCCCCCTTTGGCAGCATGGAGCGCTTTGTCGGCATTCTGATTGAGCATTTCAACGGCGCGTTCCCGCTCTGGCTGTCGCCGGTGCAGGTGGCGCTGATCCCCATCGCCGACCGGCACGCCCCTTACGCCAAAGAGGTGGCCGCCAAACTCCGCGCCCAGGGCGTCCGGGTGGAGGTGGATGATGGCGGCGAGCGGATGAACAAGAAAATCCGCAACGCGCAGCTCCAAAAAATCCCCTTTATGCTGGTGATCGGCGACAAGGAGATGGAGGAGGGCAAGGTGGCGGTGCGGACGCGGGACAACGAAGATCGCGGGGCGATGCCCCTGGCTGACTTCCAACAGCTTGTGGCGGATTTATTGGAGGCGAAGTCGTTGGCTTTGGCGGCGTGATTTGTGAAAGCAACTTAACGCAAAGGCGCAAAGGCGCAAAACCTCTGCGCCTTTGCGTTAAAGAATCCTACGCTGCGATCTGCCTGACCAACACGTAAACGGCCGTTTACGCCAAAAAATCACGTAACTGCGCCAAAACCAACTCAGGCTGCTGCTCCGGGAACCAGTGGTTGACCCCCGGCAGCACACGAGCGCGACAGTCGGGGCGGCGGGCCAATTCCGTCTCAAACGCCTCAGTGGTGGCGATGCGGTCTATCTCGCTGCGCAGGTAGAGGACGGGGAAGGGGAAGTTGAGAAACGGCCGTTCATATTTCGCCCCCAGCAAATAAAACGGCAGCCGGATCGGCCAGAGCCACCCTTCCCAATAATGATAGGTGTCGCGCCAGACCTCAGCGGCCGTTTCCGAACGATAACCCGCCGTATTCACCAGCAGATAGCTGAGCAACCGCTGCAACCAACGCCAGCGCAAGGTGTAGGGGGCGATGTAGATCATCTGATACAGCCAGACAAAGGCGCGCAGCCCATGTTCCCACACGTCGTAGCGCAGCGTAGAGCCAACAGAGAGCGCGACCAGCTTCTCAAAGGGCACTTGCCCGCGCCGCTGCCGGGCATAGCGCCAGGTATGGGTCGCGCCCAGGTCGTGGACGATAGGGATAATTTGCCCGGTCGGGCTGCGGCTAATGACCTCGGTCACGGCGGCGTCGAACGCATCATCCAACACGCCCCGGCGCAATTCACGCCAGGAAGGGATCGGTTCAGGCCGGGTATGGCGGTTGGGGAAGGCGAGGGTGTAGATGGCCCGGCCGGCTAGCCAGGGCTGGCAGCGCTCTTCGGCCGTCACGTAGGCCGTCCACATCTCTGGCGAATCGGGAAAACCATGCACAAAGAGAACCGGGCTGCGGCTCTCGTCTTTGGGTTGATGAAGGCATTCTAGTTGACAATAATCCACAGTCGGTGTGCCCTTCTGTAAGTAAATTGCGGATGCAACGTCGCTGTTTCGGTTCTAAAGCCGTCGAAATGGGCCTCAACCGATGAATATGGGTGTATTTTAGCACTTTTTATGGACAATTCGAGAGAAACCAGTTATGCTTTGCATGTTTGATTGTCATACCCACGTTTGGTCAGCCAGAGGGCTGTGTCTCAGACTGGAACAAAAGATTTTGGAGATAGATTAAGTTGGCTAAGAAAGTTTACGTAGGTAATTTGTCGTTCACGGCTACAGAAGCGGATGTTCGCGATCTCTTTTCGGAGTATGGCGAAGTAGAGTCGGTCGCCTGGATCACGGATCGGGAGACAGGACGCTTTCGTGGTTTTTGCTTTGTCGAGATGGCCCCTTCGGCCGCTGACGCAGCAATTGCCGCCCTGGACGGCGCAGAGGTTGATGGTCGGAATTTGCGCGTAAATGAGGCACGGCCGCCGGAAGATCGTGGCGGTGGCGGCAGTCGTGGTGGTGGTGGTTATCGTGGCGGCGGCGGCAGCAGCGGTGGCGGCAGTCGTGGCGGCGGTGGCTACCGTGGTGGTGGCAGTGGCGATCGGAGCGGCGGTGGCGGTTATCGCGGCGGCGGCAGCAGTGGTGGCAGTCGCGGCGGTG
>CAYONK010000138.1:0-9114 GCA_964405285.1 uncultured Ardenticatenaceae bacterium | reverse complement strand
CCGCCGTGCATTGGGATATGATCTGCGACATGCGCAATGGGGGGCAGATTTGGGTGGACGACGAACTGTTTTACGAAAACGGCCGTTTTCTCATATAACGCAATTTCACCCCAAAAAGCGATGCCCGAATTACCAGAAGTAGAAACAACGGTCCGCGCTTTGCGCCAACCGCTCATCGGCAGCACAATCACCGAAGTGCGCAACTATTGGCCGCGCCAGATCGTCACCCCAACGCTGGCCGAATTACAGCGCCGCATTCATGGGCAGCGCATCGAGGCGATAGAGCGCCGAGGCAAATATCTGCTCTTTCCCCTGAGCAGCGGCGAAACCCTGATCATCCATCTGAAAATGTCCGGTCACCTGTCCGTCGCCGATCCCGGCGCGTCTCCGGGTAAATACGTCCATACCCTCTTCGCCCTGGCAGATGGCCGCGAACTGCGCTTCCGCGATATGCGCAAGTTTGGCAAGGTCTACCTGGTAGCTGACCCGGAGGAGATCGTGGGCAAGTTGGGGCCGGAACCGCTGGAGCCTGATTTCACGGCCGAGGTCTTGCAGGGGCGGCTGGCGGGGCGGCAGCGGGCGATTAAGCCTTTGCTGCTGGACCAGACCCTGGTGGCTGGCATTGGCAACATCTACGCCGACGAGGCGCTCTATGCGGCGCGGATCCGGCCGGAGCGAACGGCCGTTTCCCTAACCCCCACCGACTTCACCAACCTCCACGCCGCCATCCAAAAAGTCCTCCGCCTGGGCATCGCCCGCGAGGGGGCCAGTATTGACCTGTACGTAAAACCAGACGGCAGCAAAGGGGAGATGCAAAACGCCGTGTCTGTCTTCCGCCGCACCGGGCAACCCTGCTACGAATGCCAGACACCCGTCGAACGGATCATCCTCGGCGGGCGCAGCACCCACTTCTGCCCTACCTGCCAGCAGTAACCGGCCAAAGCGAGGTAACCATGAAAGATGAATTGGAAATCATGCGTATCTGGCGGGTTCCGCCGTTAGGCAAATTGGTGGTCGAAATCAATGGGCAACGCTACGCAAGCCTGGCGGAACTTAAAGAGCCAAAGCAAAAGCAGCGGATTCTGGCCGCCATCGGCGAACTGGTCAGCTTCGCCGGAGAGTACCAGACGCTGGTAGATGCCGGTGTAGCCCCGGCAATAACGCCGCCAGCCGCCCGCGCCATCCCCGAAAGCGCCACCGACGAGTTGACCCAGGAACAGGCGGAATTTCTCGCTCGTCTGGAAGCCCAACGAGACGAGTTAGCGGCGCGCAAACCCCGGCGCGGGCTTGTCGGGCGCGGCGAGCCAGAACCGCTTGTCACCTTCACCGAAACGGGCGACGTGAAACCGGCGGGCGCGCCCCCGCGCCCCAAAAGCATCGCGGAGCAGATTGATGCCATCTTGCAAAAACAGCTGGCAGCCGACCCCGGATTAGCCGGTCGCCCGATCAGCCTGGAGCAAGGGGCAAGCGGCGGCCTGCGGATCAAGGTGGATGGTGTCTACTACGACAAACCAACCGACGTTCCCGACAAGGATGTGCAGTTGGCGATCAAAATGGCGGTTAAGGAGTGGAACGCCGCGTAAACGGGCGCGGCCTGTTTACGGAAATGGCAATCTCGCTCAAATCTCTGCCAGGGTTACCTGCATCTGAGGATGGATCAGCGCGTTGCTGGCGATGAGGTGGACTTGGGGGGCAATGGCAAACGGCCGTCCTCCCATGTCGGTGACGCGGCCACCCGCCTCCTGCACCAACAGCGCCCCGGCGGCAATGTCCCAACTGTTCAGTTTGAATTCCCAGTACCCATCGTACCGTCCGGCAGCGACGTAGGCCAGGTCTAAGGCGGCTGACCCCATGCGGCGCAGACCGACGATGCGTTTGAGGAAAACGGCCGTTTGCCGCAAATTATCCACCTCGCTGGTGTGTTTGTCATAAGGGTAGCCGGTCGCCAGCACACTTTCCAGCAACGTCGCCGCCCCGCTGACGCGCAGCGGCTGCCGCCCCTGCCCATTCTCCAGATACGCCCCCTGCCCGGCCGCCGCGCCAAAGCACTCGTCGCGCATGGGGTCGTAGATCACGCCGAGTAACGGCCGTTTCCCCTCATACAACGCCAACGAGACGCAAAAGTGGGGCAGGTTGTGGGCAAAATTCACCGTACCATCCAACGGGTCCACGTGCCAGACGTAGGCGCTCTCCCCGTCATGAAAGCCAGTTTCCTCGCCCCATATCTGGTGGTCAGGAAAGCGGGCCAGGATGCGCTTCTGAATCAGCGCCTCGGCTGCGCCATCGTATTGTGTCACCAGATCAATCGCCGAGCTTTTCCGGGTGATCTCTTTTTGCTGGTAAAACCCTTCGCGCAACAATTCGCCCGTTTCGTGGGCAACGGCCGTGGCAAAAGCGAACAAAGACCAAGAATCATGAATCGAAATCATTAAAAAACCCTCTTGACGTCAGCTAAGCGCTGCGGTATCGTTTATACGTGGCAGTAGCTCAATGAACTCCTGTCACTCTTTCTCAAACAAGAATTGTATCAAAGCCAGCAACAACTCGACGACTCTGTAACGGCACAGTAGAGATCGTTCACTTATCACCAACATCAAAACCCATCATAGACAAAACTGGGCAATGTCTGATTGATTGTCCACAAATAAACCTTATCTCGGAAAGGTCAACCGTTTTTAGCTTTCAGTCTCAATTCAGACCGGGAAGTTTCTTCATGGATAGCACACAAGCGGATCGAACGTTGGTCTGGCGCTCATTCAGGCAACAAACCACTATTCCTGCCTGCGTGATCGGTTTTGCTTTGCAAAAGAGGCTCTTTTTTGAGACTCAACACTGGCAGAGACGATGCAATGTAACGCCTCTACGCTCGACTGAAATTCAAATTCCGCCAGTGTCCAGCTTGATAGAAAGGAGGTGAAACAACGTATTAGAGTGCGTGATTATTAACTGAACCCCATGGCTGTCCCCATAACAACTCATTCCAGAAAACGAGCCAGAAAATCGCATCAAAGAAGGAACTATACACCTGACAGGCTTTTAACGAGGCGGCCGGTACATCCGCGCTCTGGTGGCAACCTGCCTGGTCCGTATAGTTTCTACAAAAGTTCAACTTGAAGGAATATGGAGGAAACGTGTTCAAGAAACTAACTATCGGGATCATTGTATTTTTATTGTCTATGCTCACAGTCAGCGTACTGAGCGCCCAGCAAGGTGTCGAGCAACTTGATCCTCTCACCCCTGCCCCCTCTGCCGAAACAGGTGAAATGATTGATGAAACCTCATACTTGTGGTTCGTTGAATTAAGTAGCGACCCAACAGTGGCTGGCGGCAGGCTGATAGACGTGCAGCGTGAGAAAGCGAATTTCCGCCGCGCAGCCAACAATGAAGACGTCCAATACCAGGAACGCATGGCTTTCAACACCCTCTGGAATGGGTTATCTGTGCAGGCATCGCCCGCCGACGCCGGCCGGTTAGCCCAACTTCCGGGAGTGCGCGCTATTTATCCGGTAGAAATCATTTCGATCCCAGAAGCAATAGATCCGGGGGGTAACAGCCCGAACATGGCTACAGCCCTGGCAATGACCGGAGCCGACATCGCCCAAAACACCCTTGGTCTGACCGGCCAGGGTATTAAAGTTGCGGTGATGGATACCGGCATTGATTATGACCATCCCGATCTCGGTGGGTGCTTTGGCCCTGGTTGCCGTGTAGAAGCGGGATGGGACTTTGTTGGCAACGACTACGATGCAAATCCCGGCAACCCAACTTACAGCCCCATACCTGTACCTGGCGCAGATCCGGATGATTGCAATGGCCATGGCACGCATGTTGCCGGTATCGTCGGGGCGAATGGCGGCGTGGTTGGCGTTGCGCCTGAGGTGACTTTTGGCGCTTATAAGGTGTTTGGCTGCACTGGCTCGACCACAGCTGACATCATGCTGGCCGCAATGGAAATGGCCCTGGCCGATGGCATGCACGTGCTGAATATGAGCATTGGCGCCGCTTTCCAATGGCCGCAATACCCAACGGCCGTTGCCGCCAGCAACCTCGTGGACCAGGGCATGGTCGTCGTCGCTTCAATTGGTAACAATGGGGCCAGCGGTGTCTACTCGGCCGGCGCGCCCGGTTTAGGGGAAAACGTCATCGGCGTCGCCTCGTTCGACAACAGCCACGTCTCCCTGGCGGCCTTCACCGTTTCGCCAGATGATACGTTGATAGGGTATGGCGCAGCGGCGGCGGCTCCGCTGCCGCCAACAGAAGGCAGCTACCCAATGGCCCGCACCGGCACGACAACCACCCCGGACGATGCCTGCGCTCCAATCGCCGCTGACCTGACAGGGCAGGTGGTCTTGATCCGTCGTGGCACGTGCCCATTCCACACGAAGGCATTGAACGCTCAAAATGCCGGGGCTGCGGCCGTCGCGCTCTATAACAACGCGGCAGGCCGCTTCAGCCCAACCGTCGCCGGTACACCGGCAATCACCATTCCAGTCGTCGCCATTTCCGACGCCGAAGGGGCGCTCATTGACGGCCGTTTAGCCAGCGGCCCCGTCACCATGACCTGGACTGAGGAACTGCTGATGACCGAAAACCCGACCGGTGGGCTGATTTCCTCGTTCAGCTCCTACGGCCTCGGGGCCGACTTGTCGCTCAAACCGGACATCGGCGCTCCCGGCGGTCTCATTCGCTCCACTTACCCGCTGGAGAATGGGGCTTATGCCACCATCAGCGGCACCTCGATGTCCTCGCCCCACGTTGCCGGTGCAGTTGCCTTGCTATTGGAAGCGCGACCCGGCACGCCGGCCCACGCTGTGCGCGGCATCTTGCAAAACAGCGCCGACCCGAAAAACTGGTGGGGCAATCCGGCGCTAGGCTTCCTGGACAACGTTCATCGCCAGGGCGCTGGCATGCTCGACATTCCAGGGGCTGTTTTGTCCACAACCAGCATCAATCCGGCCAAACTCGCGTTGGGCGAAAGTGAAAACGGGCCAACCACCCACACCCTCACCTTGCACAATGACAGCGACAACGCAGTCACCTACGATATGTCGTTTGTCAATGCCCTCTCCACCGGGGGCAGCACCTTTAGCCCCGGCTTCTTCCTGGGCAATGCCTTAGTTGCCTTTAGCAGCAACAGCGTCACGGTTCCGGCCGGCGGGACAGCCAGCGTCAATGCAACCATCACCCCGGCGACCAGCCCCGTTCTGGGCCAGTATGGTGGCTACATCGTCTTTACCCCGCAAGACGGCGGTCCGGTCTACCGTGTCCCCTATGCTGGTTTCATTGGCGACTACCAGGCGATTGCCACCATGACGCCCGGCGGGTTTGGCTTCCCACTTCTAGGGCAAGCCACCAGTTGCTTCCGCGTTGTAGAGGGCGCCTGCATCAACGGTTCTTATGACGTCCTGCCCGATGGCGGCACGTTCAACATGAGCGACATCTTCAATCAGCCATCTTTCCTGATCCACTTCGATCACCAGGTGCAATATATGGAGATGATCATCCTTCATGCGGGGAAAAACCGGCCGGTACATCCTATCTTCAACAAAGTCAACGTGCAGGAATTCCTGCCCCGCAACAGCACAAGCACCTCCTTCTTTGCCTACTCCTGGGATGGCACGGTGCTGGTCACCAAAGGTCAGGTGAGCATGATAAAGCCATTGCCTAACGGCAACTACGTCATCCAGGTTCGGGCGTTAAAAGCCCTGGGCGATCCGGGCAATCCCGATCATTGGGAGACCTGGAACTCGCCGGTGATAACGATTCAACGGCCGTAATCCGTAACCATTTATCAAAGAGTGTACAAAAAGGCTCGCCTGAGGCGGGCCTTTTTGTTTTGCCCCAGCCATTCTCGATTAATGCCTAATCCCCACAACATTGGTTTTTCCTGGCGAACGGGATGCTACGCTGCGTTCAGCATGAGAGGGCGTTGCATTTTTACGAGGCGCGATTTTGCGATAAACTCACTTTATGACGAAACGACAACTTGGTTACATTATCATCGCTTTAGGCGTATTGGCTATCGTTGGCTCCTTCGTCAACGATTTCATCGGAGCGGGCAACTTCCAGGGAATTGGGCCGACGCAGCGCTTGGCAATTTTGGGAGCCATCGGCGTGATTTTGTTGGGCGCTTCGCTGCTGCCGTTGGGAGATAAACCGGCATGAGCAAGACCCTACCGGACAAACTCCTCTATTATCTGCCCCGCGTCTTGATTGGGTTGGCGCTGGCCGCCTTCGTCGGCTACTTCATCATCTACGCCATCTACGCCTTCCGCCTCTTCCAATTCCCCTTCGACTACGACCAGGGCGAAGGCTTTGAGCTGATGGATACGCTGCTGTTCAGCCAGGGGGAATGGCCCTACCGCAACAACGACACTTACCCGTTCTATTCCTCCAATTACCCGCCGCTGTTTCATGTGGTGATTGTGCCGCTGGTGTGGCTATTTGGGCCGCAGTATTGGACCGGGCGGCTGGTTTCTTACATAGGCACACTGATCACGGCGGCGGCGATTGGCTACGCGGTGCAGCGGGAGGGCAGGCGCTGGTGGCTTTCGACTTTGGCGGGGCTGGCGTTTCTGGCCTCGAATTATGTCTACCATGTGGGGCCGCTGTTCCGCCAGCATATGTTTATGGTGATGTTTGAGACGCTGGCGGTGGTGCTGATGACGGCCGTTATCGCCCGCGAAGAGAGGACGGGGAAGAAGGAAAACGGCCGTTTGCTCCTCGTCATGCTCCTCCTTCTGGCTGCTGGTTACACGAAGCAGCTTGCCTACGCCACCGTCGCCGCCGTCTTCATCTTCTTCTTCATCCGCCAGCCAAAGCGGGCCGTACTGTGGGCCGTGCCTTTCGCCGCCGTCACCGGCCTCATCTTCCTCTGGATTGATTGGGCCACCGACGGCATGTGGATGCTGAACACCGTGACGGCTAACCTGAACCCCTTCATCCGCGAGCAAGCCATCGGCCTCTTCCGGCAATGGTTCACCCTGCACACCATCATCACCGTCGCCGCCCTGCTTTACGCCCTCTACCAACTTTATTTCGAGCGGCTATCGCTCTATAGCATCTGGTTTGTGGCGGCTGTGGCGAACAGCGTGACGGCAGGCAAATGGGGCGCAGGCGAGTCTTACTTCGCCACCGCCATCGCCGCCAGCTGCATCCTGACCGGGCTGGCCTTCCATCGCATCCTGCTCTGGGCAGAGCGGCGCGATGGGGCGACAGGCCAGGGGCGGCTGTGGTGGCAGTCGGCGACATTGGCGGCCATCGGCTTGCTCTTCCTGGTGCAGGCGGATAAATTCTTCCACATGCCAACGGACGTGCCCGCGCTAAGAGCCATCGCCGTCGCCCTGGGCAAACCGACCGAGGTCTGGATCGCGCCGCAAACTTCTTGCTCCGCGCCGCGCCCCCCGGAGATGATCCCGTATGTGGATTCGGGCGGGGTCTCCTTGCTCGGCCGGCCGCCAACGGCCGCCGACACCGCCGCCGGGATTCAGATCGCCAATTTCATCGCCCAGGGGGAAACGGCCGCTTTTGCCGAAGACGCCGGGTTCAATTTCTACCTGGGGCGGGACATTGTGACCAATCCGACGCAGTTGCTGAACCTGTACAACAACAACGCAACGGACCTGACGGAGATGCTAGAGATGCTAGAGGCGCAGGCATTCGACACGATTGTGCTGCGGGCGCAGTTCTACCCGCCGCCGGTGCTGGGCGTGATCGGCCAGCGCTATGAGACGGTGGAACTGGTGCAGATGAATGGCTTTGTGTATTGCTTGATGCGGCCGAGATAGAGATTAGAGATTGGAGATTGGAGATTAAGGATTGGGCAATCTCCAATCTCCAATCTCCAATTTCCTGTAATTCCATGTCTAATTCCTGATGAAAAAGTACCAGATTGAGTTACCGGCGTTTGCCGGGCCGTTGGATTTGCTGCTGCACCTGATCGAGCGGGAGGAGCTGGACATTACGGCGATCTCGTTGGTGCAGGTGACGGGGCAATATCTGGCGCAAATCGAGCAGATGAAGGCGGAGCGGCTGGATGAGCTGATTGATTTTCTGGTGATTGGGGCGCGGTTGGCGCTGATCAAGAGCCGGGCGCTGCTGCCGCAGACGCCCCCGCTGCCGGGCGACGAAGAAGAGGAAGAAGACCCGGCCGAGGCGTTGGTGCGCCAGTTGCGGGAGTATAAGCGGTTTAAGGCGGCGGCGGCCTGGTTGGGGGGGCGGGAGGCGCAAAATTGGCGCACTTATTTGCGGGTAGCCCCGCCGCCAAAGTTGGAAGGGCGATTGGATTTGAGCGGGGTGACGGTGGAGGGGTTGACAACGGCCGTTCTCCAAGCCCTCTCTCGTCTGGAAAACCTGGAAGAGAGTGTGTCCATCGCTCAACCGCGCCAGATCACCATCGAGGGGCAGATCGGGCGGCTGCGAGCGCGGCTGGCGCACAAGCAGCCTTTTACCTTCTACGAAGCGCTTTCGGCGAAGCGGACGCGGGTGGAAATTGCGGTAACGCTGCTGGCTTTGTTGGAGTTGATTAAGCGGCAGGAGGCAACGGCCGTTCAGACCACCCTCTTTGGCCCCATCGAAATCCACCCCTACCAGACAGAACAAAATTAACGCAAAGAACGCAAAGAAACAAGAGGCGCAAAGAGTCTCAATCCACTTCGCGCTCTGGGATCCCTTGCGTTCTTTGCGTTAAAGATTTCTTACCACCAGCGCTGTTCCTGGCCGAAGCGGTGGACCAGATAAAGGACCAACCCAATAACCGCCAGAGGGATGAGCAGGCGGAGCAGCATAAAGCTGAAAGCGGCAAAACGCAAGGCCAAAAGCACGAGCAGGGCAACCGCCACAAAGCGCAACCAACGCGGGGTTGCTTTCAGGCGGGCCAGCCAATCGGGCGGAGCAGCCGGGGGGACGGAGTTGAGGCGTTGACCCTGCGCCAGATGGCAATGCGGGCCATCGCCCAGGCGAATAATTTCCTGGCGCTGGGTCCATTCGCAGCCGCAGGCGCGGCAGCGGTAATAGGGGTCGTTGGGGTGTATCGGCCGTTTTGCCTTCAACCGCAACAACTCCCCACCACAATGGTCACAATCAAAACCGCTATCAAGCCAATCGTTCTTCTGT
>CAYONK010000137.1:2523-9123 GCA_964405285.1 uncultured Ardenticatenaceae bacterium | reverse complement strand
GATAGCCAGCATCTCGCCGCCGTCGAGTTCGCATTGGGCATACCAACCCCCAAGCGTCAGGCTGGCGGGCACGTCGTCGTCGCCGTATTCCGGCGGCTCTGGCGGGAACACCTCCAGCCGCCAGGGGCCAACTTCGCGCACGTACCAGGTGTATTCGCCGGTTGAGCGGTAGTTGTCCACCTGCTCGGCCGGGATGGTGCGCGGCTGCCAATGCTTTAGTTCCAGTACCACAGTTTCTTGCATGAGGTTACTCCTTATCTGCCTAAAAATTCGCCGTCAAACGGCATAACACCCACCTGGCGCAGTTTGCGGCGCAGGCGGCGAATGAGAACGAAGAGAAGGCCAACAAGCGATAGGCCAGTGACTAGCAGGTAGCCAAAGACGCAAAGCAACACAATAAGGTCGGAGAGTAAATTCATCATCGCCCCCCTGCCTGGCGGCGGTAGTCGGGAACACCGGTCATATCCACCATGCTGCCGGCCGGGGCCATTTGGAGCAGGCGGCTCCAGGCGCGGCCGCCGACATGCCTGGCCAGGGCGTGAATGCCAAGATTGCCGGTGATGATCAGGCTAATACCCGCATCTTCGCAGTAATTCACCAGCTTGAAGTAGCGCGCCTGGCGCTCTCTGTCCTGGCTCTCTTCATCCTGCTTAACGAATGGGATGACGCCCTCCGCGCCGACGTCGTCCACTACCACGATAGGGGCGTCGTTGAGGATGGCCTGGATCGGTACTTCGCCATCCAGCCGGTTGATGAGCGACTCGGCCAAGAAGAATTTGCCGGTCGGGGCGAGGGGGTGGCCGTCTACCAGGTAGGCGATGGACCAGAGGCAGGCGCGGGCCACGTGGGTCTTGCCGCAGCCGTAGCCGGTGCGCTGGATGTCGCCGGGAACGGCCGTTGCGACCAGGATGAGCGAGGCGTTGGCAGGCTCATCGTTGGCGACCTGCTGGCGACGGCGCTGCTGCCAGGCGCGGGCGGCGGAAACGGCCGTTCCCACCAGCGGATGCCAGTTCGTGTCTAGCTCGTCGAGCCGGGCCATTGGCACGGTGCGCTCTGGGGCGAATTCATCCGCTTCTGGCGGCGCTTGGGTGGCCTGGGGCAGGATGGCGGCCAGGGGTTGGGGCTGGCTGCCGTTGCGATGGGGGCGGCGGCGCATCAGGTCCGCCTGGGCGTTGAGTAGCTGTTGGGTTTGCATGAGGTTACTCCTGTACTCCGATTGGTTAATAAACGCCTGGAGCGATTTGCTTCAGGCCGGTATCTGGCGGCGGGGGCTTCTTGGCCGATTTTGCTGGTTTGGGCTTGGGAATGATGCCTGCCACCGCCTTCTTGACTGTTTCCCGAATTTCCTTCGGCCGGGGCGGGTCGTTTTTCTGGCCGCGCCAGTCGTGCAAATACCAGTTCCAATGGCCGTTGGGCGACTGCTCAGGGCCGTAGTACATGCGAATCTGCTGCGGGCTGTAAGCCGGGGTAAGTTCGTTCGCCAGTTGGCTCAAGGGCTGCCAGTTGAGATGGCCGTCTAGCAGCGTGACCTCAGCCAGGGCGTTGACCATTTCGGCCAAAAGCAAATCCGGGGCGGCGGCGGGGGGAGGGGTCGCGCCTGCGCGCTCCTCTCTCTTAATCGGATCAGAATGGATCAAATACGGATCGTCTGCAATTTTGGTCGAGTGGGCTTTCCGCCTTTCGTTTCCGCCTTTTCCGCCTTTTCCGCCTTTCGTTTCCGCCTTTAGCTCCAAAATTTCCGCCTTTAGGCTCAAAATTTCCGCCTTTATTTCCGCCATTTGCGCTTCAAAGGCGGAAATAAAACCCGCGTTTTCTTCCGCCTTTTCCGCCTTTCCCGACGGCGCATGGTTTGGTGACTTTCCCGCGTTATCCGCGTTTTCCGCCTTTGCTTCGGGCATCGGTAGTAAGATTCTGTAGGCCGAGGGTTGACCTGGTCCGCTGCCGACGCGGGTCTGGATCAGCTCTCCAGCCGCGCAGATGGTGTTGAGTCGGTTGCGAATGGTGCGCCCGGTGCAGGCGAAGTGTTCGGCCAGCGTTTCCTGATTGGGCGCCGGGTCCACCAGTCCGGTGTGGTCGGCAAATTCGGCCAGATGCAGGATGAGCCGAAAAAGCAGCCCATCCTGTTTGCTGTGACGGGAGACGGCCGTCATCGCTTGCCAACTCATGCGCCTGCCTCCCGCTTCAGCTGCTGGTATTCCTGGTCGCAGCAAAAGGCAACCAGGGCCAACTGATAGGCTGTTGGCGCGCCAACACGTGGCCGCCAGTAGTCGTAAACTCTTGTGTGGCTAATGGATAGCCGGTCGTTGTCCATGATCCGCTTCCGGTAATGGTCTGGCGGGGCCTGGGGCGGCTGCTCCTCGCCCGGTTCCGGTTTCAGGACCGGTAGGCGCGGTGGGTGCAATCGTCGGCTCACAGGCTCCCCTCCAGGTAGTTGGTGATGAGCCGCTGCGCGGCCTCGAAGCTGTGGCAAACGGCCGTTTTGTAGCCCGCCCAGGTGAAGAGGGCGGCTTGTTCGTTATGTTCGCTCACTCGTCGCAGTCCTCATCGAAACTGCCCAGGTCGGCCGAGGCCAGACCAGGCAGCATCTCCTGCTTTTCTTTCGGTGGTTCATGGGGGCAATTCGGCTCGATCCACACGTCGGACAAGGGAACGGCCTGGATGTAGTACCCTTGCTCGGCCCACACTTGCAGTACCTTCGCCACACCTGCTTCGCCGCCGGGGATAGGCGGTTGAACACCAACGCAGCAGCCGCAATACCGCTCTGCTACGTAAACCAGCGGTTCGACATCCTTGGGTGGGGTGTGTTCACAAATGGCGACATTGGCATGGCTTTTGCTGACCGTTCGCACCATCCACCCGGCTTTGCCCCACTCGACCAGCACACGCCCGGCCGCTTTATGGTCATATCCGTGCGGGTGAACGGCCAACGCACACTGGCAATATGGTCGGGTGGCGACATAGACGTAAGGACCACCACTCTTATATTTCTTGGGCGTCGCTTCGATGGGCCACGCCCCGTTTCCGTTTGGGCTGTTTATCATTACTGCTCCTCAATCTCGGCCGTTTCTGGTTCGACCACTGCTTCGACTGACACGCCGTTAACTTTGGTAATTGCATCGGTGGCGATTCTGCGCCGACGGCCGTTCCGTGCTTTGACCACCACGAAATCCTGCCGAGCCTCGACCACTGTGCTATCTACCAGCCGGAACTCCACAGATGTTCCCAGTCGGCTCTTCTTCACCCATGTGATTACATCTCCGGTCGTGATTTCCATACCTTCTCTCCTTTGCTTAAGAGGGCCGCCCGGCAGGAGGCGGCGTAGCCATGTCTATTCGCTTTTTCCAGGATATAGACCGGCCTGCCCCGGTCATGCCGATAAAAAGGGACGGTGCCCCGTTTTGAGGTCGCCCAGTCCGCTCTTGCCCGGTATGCGGCTTCGGGTGCAGCTCGTCGCCACAGGTAGACGGCCGTTTCCCCGTGCCAGAGGCGGAGGAGGGACCGCCGGAAACGGCCGTCTACCTGCGAATACGAGCCTGATTTGTAAAGGGCCGGGTTTAAGGCCAGAACCCGGCAAACCAGCAAACAACCACCAGGAGGAGAGATGGTAGCCAGCCGCCCCGCCGTCGTCAGCGCACGGGGTAGCGAAAAACAGAACGATTGTGCTATAATTCCTGAACCCCAAATCAACTCCCTCACTCCCTATCCAAGACCGGCCACCCCAGGCCGGTCGCTCTTTTTCCCCTTACGCCGCTCCAACTCCGCCAGGGTGATCTGGCGGATGCGGGCGGCGTCTTCGGCAATGCCCACCAGGTCGGCCAGGGCGTCTGGGTCGTCCACCAGGTAGACGACGCGCCGGATGCGCGCCTGGATGCGCAAGGTGACCGCCACTGTGTTTTCATAATTCGCCAGCTCGTTATCCGGAAGCCGGGTCATATTTTTCCAACTCCTGACGCAGCGCCTCAGCCCGTTCCCGCTTGCGCCTTTCGGCCTTGTGGACGTAGAGCGCAGCGGTGATCGCTCCGGCCGCGCCGGTGGCGATGGTGATGGCGACCAGGGTGTCCAGGTCAATCAGCCCGGAGGGAACGAAGAGCAGGGCGAGAAAAAGGATGGTGGCGTGACCCAGGGTGCGGCGGGCCAGTTCGTTGTGCGCCCACCAGCGGCCGAAGGTGACGTGTTCGAGGGCGACGACGAGGCCGGTGAGGGCGGCGAAAGCGGTGAGTAAGAGCATGAAAAAACCTCCAGTTGTCACAATATCAGGCAGTTGTGTTACTCTAATTTTGGATAGGAAATTCACAGGACAATAAACTTAAAAATCCCCCCCTCTTCGGTACAATAGGGCTTCGCTCTGTTGTATTGTTAACAAACCGAAGGGAAGTATTGGTCATGAACGAGGAGCTAATCAGACAAGTAGTAACGGCTGATGCTGCACCTGTTTCTGTAGAAACTTTGCGCGCATATCAAAGTACGGCACGTAAGTTGGCGTCACGATTGAGGGGGAAAACGTTAAGTGAAATAACCGAAAACGACATCCGGGCTTGGTGTAATTGGCTGGCAAGTGAGCCTATTGCCGTAACAACTGCCAACTTTTACCGCCGTACGGCCCGCGCCATGTTTAACCGGATAAATCGGTCAGACCTAGCCACTGCTCTGATCAATCGGCCAGAGCCACCAAGAGAAAACCGGGCCATATCCGACGACGACATCTCCCGCATTTTGGCTCATGCCAATCTACGCGACGCGGCCATCATTCTATTGTTAGCTGAGTCAGGGTGTCGTCGGGGAAGCATTCCCCGCCTGTTGGTGGATAGGTTGAAAATCTGGCAGGCTCAAAACGGCCGTTTCCGACTGGTGGCTGAGACGATAGAGAAGGGGCGTGCTGGAGGCGAACCCCGTTTCATCTTTGCGGGTCATCGCACGGCGCTGGCTATTCAGTTATGGCTGGATATCCGTCCGCACAAATCAGAGTACGTTTTCAATTCGATCACAACTGGGGAGGCGCTTGAGCCAAACGCGATCACGTTGATGTTCAGGCGGTTGAAGATGAGGGCTGGCATCCCGAAGGATCACAACGTTTTCGCTCACGCCCACCGCCACCGCTTTGCGCAGAAAGCGTTGGACGAGCATGATGCGAAGGTGGTGAGCCAATGGATGGGCCACAAATCAGTGACCACCACACTGGACATTTACGGTCATCGTAGCGTCGAGGGATTGGCAGCGGCATTTTTTGGCGATGATGACTTGCAGCTGCCGCCGAAGAATGGTCGTAGTCGGGGGGGGTGACACTTAGCTTCCCAAGCTAAATGTCAGGGGTTCGAGTCCCCTCACTCGCTCAAAAACGGCCGGTCCCCAACGGCCGTTTTTTATTGCGCCGCCAACCACTTCTCCCGATTGGCGGCGCGGGCGATCTTGCCGCTAGACGTTTTGATCAGCCAGCCCCGGTCCACCAACGACACAAAACTCACCGTCACCGTGCTTTGCCGGACCACTTCCTGGCGGATAGCTTTGGCGATGGCCTGCCGCTCGGCCGCATCGGTGGTGCGCGTCTCGGCCACCACCGCGATCAATTCCGTCCCCTCTCGCTCGTCGGGCACGCCAAAGACGACGGCCCGGCCGGCGTGGACGCCCGCCACCTCATTGACGATAGCCTCCACGTCCTGCGGGTAGACGTTTTTCCCGGCGTTGATGATCAAATCTTTGCTCCGGCCGATGACGTAGACCTCGCCATCGGCCAGATAGCCTCGGTCGCCGGTGCGGAACCAGCCATCGTGGAAGGGGTCCAGGTCGGGGCGGTTGTGGTATTCGGTGAGCATGTAGGGGCTGCGGATAGCCAGTTCGCCCACCTGCCGGTCGGGGAGGGGGTGGCCGTTGGGGGAGAGGGCGACAACGGCCGTTCCCGCTACCGTCGGCCCGCACGACACCTTCACCACCGCCTGGGGCTGCTCTGGGGCGGCCGGCCGGGCGTAGCCAGATTCCTCCAGAGAGACGCGGTCCACCACATCCAGCCGCGCCGGAATGCCCGGCGGCGTCTGCGTCACGGCGAAGGTGTTCTCGGCCATCGCGTAGCTCACGCCCAACATCTCCGGCGTGGCTCCATTGGCGGCGAATTTCTCCAAAAAGAGTTGATGGCTCTCATGGCGCACCGGCTCGGAACAGTTGATGAAGAGGCGCATGGAGGCCAGCGACAACCCTTCTTTGTCCCGCTGGCGGATACGGCGGGCCATGTGGTTATAGGCGAAGTTGGGCAGCCAGCAGAGCGTACCCTGGTGATGATGGATCGCCTTCAACAGCAGCGCCGGATGCTGCACCCAATCAAACGGCGACATGAGAACCAGGGGGATGCCCTGCACCAGCGGCAGCAGGAAGCCAGCAATCAGCCCCATGTCGTGGTACAGCGGCAGCCAACTGACAATCACGTCTCGCTCATTCAGCGCAATAGCTTGACTGTAGGCGGCGATTTGGTTGAGAACGGCCGTGTGTGACAGGGCGACCCCTTTTTGCAGGCCCGTCGTGCCGGAGGAATGTTGCAGAAATGCCACCCGGTCGGGAATGGTGAATTGTGAAGTAGTTGCTGGTTGCTGGTTGCTGGTGGCTGGTGACTGG
>CAYONK010000137.1:0-2423 GCA_964405285.1 uncultured Ardenticatenaceae bacterium | reverse complement strand
AATGGTGAATTGTGAAGTAGTTGCTGGTTGCTGGTTGCTGGTGGCTGGTGACTGGTCACCGTTAACCGTTAACTGTTCACTTCCGTACACCGCGCACTCTACCACCACGGCCAACTCCGGGGCAAATTCGTCCGTCGTAAGGATGGCGCGGACGCCGGAGAAACGGACCAATTCGGCCATGCTGCGCATGTAGATGGCCGGGTCCAACTTCTCTGTGAGGGTGGGGAACATGGAGGGCACGGCCCCGGCCAGCAGCGCCCCCCAGAAAAGGTAAATGCTCTCCAAATTTTGCGTGTGGGCGATGATCACCAAATCGCCCGGCTTCAGGCCGAAGGTGGTGAGCGCCTGGGCGTAAGCCAGCGCCGCCTGGCGAAACTCGGCCCGGCTGATGCGGATGTCTGGCTGGCCGGTTGCCAGGTAGATGATGGCGTCCCGCGCATCGTCCGGGTCGGTGAGGCTGATGGCGTCGTGGAGGGTGCGGAAGAACGGCCGTGTTTTTTCAGTCAGTAACATACCTGTACCTCGTGATACCAAAGACCTGACAGGTTTGGGCCTGATGCGCTTCCAATTGAACGTGAAAAAACCTGTCAGGTCTGAACGGTTATCCTCGTGAGGTGATTTTTCCAATTGCCCGATGTCAGGGAATCTTACTTTACTTTCAGGCGATTAAAAAGGGTGTATACTGTGAAAAAGACGCGCCGTGGAGACGCGCCGTTTAGGAACCAAATTTGAAAACTTACAGAACGTAACTGGACAGCCCCCTCCCTTACCCTCCCCGAAGGGGACTGGGGGAGGGTAAAGACTTGAATAGTTACAACAGAACCGAGACTGGGGATCGGTTCAATCCCCAATCTCCCCTCTCCTGTAGGTTATTTAACCCGCGTTCCTTAACAATCTCATTGACTGAATATAGGAGACAACATGAGAAAGATAATCGTTCTGAGTAGTTTGCTCATGCTTCTGGTGGCTCTGGTTCTCCCGTCCGGTTTGCGCGGGCAAGAACCGCCAGACGGCCCACCTCCCGAAAGCGTCGGGCGGCCCACCAATCAGCTCATCATCAAGTTCGTGGACGAAACGGCCGAAGCCCGTTTGTTGGGCAGTCGCGGCGCTGAGGCGCTGGCCGAACTGAGCGCGGTGGCCGGCGCGTCTGTGACCTATGCCCATCCTATGTCTATGGATGCGCATGTGCTGCGCTTGCCGCAAATGACTCCGCTGGAGACCGTTGAAGAGATGGCCGCCAATCTCTCCCGTTTAGAAGGCGTCATTTACGCTGAGCCAGACCGAATTCTCTCTTTGGATGCCAACGCTTTTCAAACGCCCTACATCCCGGAGCTTGTTCCGAACGACACCCGCTGGAGTGACATGTGGCATCTGCGCTACGTCGCCAACACATCCGAAGGGGTGAATATGGTCCCTGCCTGGGACATCTCCACCGGTTCGGCCAGCACCGTCGTGGCGGTGATTGACACGGGCATCCTGGCCCATAATGATCTGGCAGGTAAAATCGTGCCCGGTTATGACTTTATCCACGATCCCTTCGTGGGGAATGATGGAGACGGCCGTGATCCGGACCCATCTGACCCTGGTGATTGGGTATTGGCAAACGAATGTTTTGCTGGCAGTCAGGCGCGTAACAGCAGCTGGCATGGTTTACACGTTGCCGGGACCATTGGCGCGGCGACGAACAACAACCTGGGTATTGCCGGGATTAACTGGCATGCCAAAATTTTGCCGGTGCGTGTTTTAGGTAAATGCGGTGGCTACACCTCCGACATTGTGGATGGGATGCTCTGGTCGGCCGGTTTGCCTGTTGCTGGCGTGCCCAACAACCCGAACCCGGCCAAGGTGTTGAATCTGAGCCTGGGCGGATCTGGCGCATGCTCGACGGCGCAGCAAACGGCCGTTAACCAGATTGTGGCGGCTGGCAGCACCATCGTCGTGGCGGCCGGTAACGACAATGAAAACGTCAGCGGGTTCAACCCCGCCAATTGCAACAACGTGATCGCGGTCGCCTCGACCAATCGAACCGGGAGCAAAGCGTATTACAGCAACTTCGGCAGCCTGATTAAAGTGAGCGCGCCGGGCGGGGAGACGAACAGCGTTGCCAGCAACGGCGTGCTTTCGACCCTGGACACCGGCACAACGACGCCGAACAACAGCCACACCTACGCCTATTACCAGGGGACGAGCATGGCCGCGCCGCATGTGGCGGGCGTCGCTTCCCTGATTGTGGGGTTAAGACCGGCCTATACCCAGGCGCAGGTTTTGTCGTTGTTGCAGAGTACGGCACGGCCGTTCCCGGCCGGCAGCACCTGTAACACGAGCAACTGTGGGTCCGGCATCATAGATGCCCACCAGGCGCTGCTTTTCCTCAACTTTGTCCCGACGAATTTCGTTTATTTGCCGACGGTGATGAAACCGGC